>VERK01000291.1 GCA_018882725.1 Actinomycetota bacterium
GTCTCTGGCCGGCCTTGCTGGCGTTCGCGGCGCTGTCGCTGGCGGCCAGCGGAACCTATTACTGGAACGACCTCCTCGACGTCGAAGCCGATCGTCGCCACCCCACCAAGCGCAATCGCCCCATTGCCGCTGGTCGCATCGGTCTCGGAACGGCTCGGGTCGTCGGAACTGTTCTGCTCCTGGGAGGTCTTGGTCTCGGGTTCGTGCCCGATTGGCGTTGCGGTGTGGCGGTGTGCGTGTACGTCGCGGTCACGGTCGGGTACTCGGTCTGGCTCAAGCATCATGCCGTGGTCGACCTGATCGCAGTCGCCGCTGGATTCGTCATTCGAGCGATTGCCGGCGCCGAAGCCACGGGCGTTCCGATGAGCACGTGGTTCCTTCTGTGCACGAGTTGCGGCTCGTTGTTCATCGTCACTGGTAAGCGTTATGCCGAGTTGCGCGAGATGGGAGAAGACGCGGCATCGACACGTTCGACGCTCTCGCAGTACTCGCTCGGCTATCTGCGCATCATCCTGTCGGTCTCGGTCGGTGCGACACTCGTCGCGTACTGCACGTGGGCGTTCGACACCAAGGAGGTGTCAGGAGCCACCTGGCCGTTCTACGAACTCTCGATCGTCCCGATGCTCGCCGCTCTCATGCGCTATCTCCTCGTGCTCGAACAGGGACACGGAAGTGCTCCCGAGGAGATCTTCGTGGCCGATCGCATGCTGCAGTTGATGGGCGTCGTGTGGGTCGTGGTGTTCGCTCTGGGTGTCTACGTCGGCTGAGGCCGATCGGTAGGCTTCGCCAGTCATGTCTGCCGACTACTCGTCCGAAGTTCTCCGTGGTTGGGGGCGTTCGACCATGTCGTCGGCTCATGTCGCCACGGTGTCCGAGCGTGATCTGGTCGACCATGTGAAGGTTGCCGACGAGCGAGGAGTTCTGGTTCGCGGTCTTGGGCGTTCGTACGGTGACGCGGCGCAGAACGGTGGCGGGCGAGTGCTTCGCCTGGCATCATCGCCGTCCGACATTCGTCTCGACGAGTCGACCGGAACCGTCACCGTCGGAGCCGGTGTCAGTCTCGACGATCTGCTCCGCGTGATCGTCCCGCGAGGATTCTTCGTCCCGGTCACTCCCGGTACTCGATTCGTGACGGTGGGCGGCGCGGTGGCGGCCGATATCCATGGCAAGAATCATCACTTCGAAGGGAGCTTCGGTAATCACGTGCGGCGGTTCTCGCTCGTGCTCGCCGACGGCTCGGTGCTCGAGTGCTCACGCGAGCACAATCCCGACGCGTTCTGGACGACCATCGGCGGGATGGGTCTCACCGGGGTCATTCGCGATGTGACCTTCGGTCTCATCGGGATCGAATCGAGCCGCTGCCGGGTCGACACGGTGCGCTGCGACGACTTCGACGAGTTGATCGAGCACATGAGCACCGGCGACGACGACGTCCGGTATTCGGTGGCGTGGGTCGACCTCTTGTCGAGTGGATCCCATTTTGGTCGGGGAGTTCTGTGGCGAGGAGATCATGCTCGTCGTGACGACTTGCCGGTGGCCGACCGGGCCAACCCGCTCGAGTACGGCCCGCGTCAGCTGCTGTCGGTTCCGCCGGTGATCCCCGGACCAGGTGTGGTAAATGCACTGTCGAGCGCCGTCTTCAACGAGGCCTGGTTTCGCAAGGAGCCGCGCCGACGCGAAGGATCCATCAAGTCGATTCCGTCCTACTTCCATCCGCTCGACGCGGTGGGTGCCTGGAATCGCTTGTACGGGCGGCACGGTTTCGTGCAATACCAGTTCGTCATCCCGTTCGGTCGCGAAGCCGACCTGCGTCGCATCGTCGAGGCGATCGTCGCGTCACGTCTGGCCACCCCGTTGGTCGTGCTCAAGCGATTCGGTGCCGGCAACGAGGCGCCCCTGAGTTTCCCGATGCCGGGCTGGACACTCACGGTCGACCTGCCGGCTGGTGCGGCGAGTCTCGCAGCTCTCACGCGCACGCTCGACGAGATCGTCCTCGAGGCCGGTGGACGTCACTACCTGGCCAAGGATGCGCTGCTCGGCCCGGACGCCATCCGCGCCGGCTATCCGCGCTTGGCCGAGTGGCAGAGTGTTCGTCACCGGCTCGATCCGCAGCGGAGT
>VERK01000292.1 GCA_018882725.1 Actinomycetota bacterium
GTGCATGACGATCGAGCCGTTGCCCACCAGTGAGCCGTCTTCGATCGTGCACGCCTCGAGGTGCACGATGTGGCCGATCGTGCAGTCGTTGCCCACCACCGTGGGCCACATCGGAGTGGTGTGCAAAACGCTGCCGTCCTGGATCGATGTGCGCTCGCCGATGCGAATCTCGCCGTCGTCACCGCGCAGAACCGCCCCTGGCCACACGGTGCTTTCGGCTCCGATCGTGACCGATCCGATCACCACCGCATCGGGGTGCACGTAGGCAGTGGGATGAATGGACGGGACCTGATCACCGAGGGCGTAGATGGGCACGTCTCCACGCTAATCGGGCACCTCTTGGGAGCCGAGTCCGAACTCCGATAGGGTCGTCAACCATGTCCCGCCGGATCGAAATCGAACTCACGAGTTCACGACCCGACGGCACCTGGACATGGCGAGCGGCCGGTGCGCGCGAGCCCAAGGGTGTTCTCGACGGAACGATCCTTCCCAATGGCTCCAAGACCGGCGACGTCGTGAAGGTCGATGCCGAATTCGACATCGACGGCATCGAGATTCTGTCGGTGGTGCAGAACCGCGCCAAGACATCCAAAGTCGAAACGCTGTCTCTCATCAGCGACGACCGCAACTTCCAACCGGTCACTCAGCAACTGGCCAAGCGCGACAAGCGCGATGGCCGCCCCGGCGACCGTCGCGGTGATCGTCCCGGTGATCGTCGCCGTGATCGTCGCGACGACCGACGTGATCGTGGTCCGCGCGGCGACGGCGACTCGGGTGATCGTCGTCCGCGTGGCAACGGCGAGCGACCGGCTCGTCCCACCGATGGCGAACGTCGTGAACGTCGTCCCGATCGTCCGCGTCGTCCGCGTTTCGAGGCTCCGCCCGAACTCCCGCAGCGTCCGCGCGCCAAGCGATTGAAGGCGGGCAACGCTCACCGCAAAGAAGTGCTCGCCACGATTCCGGAGAACCAGCGACCCATCGCCGAATTGGCTCTCCAGGGCATGCAGGCCGTTCGCCAGAAACTCAAGACCGCGAACGAATCACTGGCCGCCGAGGGCAAACCCACCATGCCCGAGCAGAGCGTGCTGCAGATGGCGCAGGATCTTCTGCCCAAGTTGCGCGTAGCCGACTGGCTCGATCGTGCCGAGGCCGCCAAGCGTGACCTCGAGCAACTCGATCTGCGCGATCTGCGCAGTGTCGTGGCGGCCGCCAACGATCCGGTCATCGAGCGTGACGATGCGTGCCGTCCTCTGGTGACCGAGCTTCGTGCCGGTCTCGTCACCCGCACCGAAAGCGAGCATCAGAACTGGTTGGCCGACATCACCGCCGCGGTCGAAATCGGACGCGTGGTGCGCGCACTGAAGTTGGCCGGACAACCGCCGAAGGCGGGCGCGATCTTCCCGGAAGAACTCGGTCGCAAACTGGCCGAGGTCACTGCGGCCAACCTCACACCGGATGCTTTCCCCGATCGCTGGATCGCCGTGCTCGAGGCAGTGGCGTTCTCGCCGGTACGTTCGCTCCTCACCGTGGCGGCACCTCCCACCAACGTGACCCCCGAGCTCACGAAGACCGTCGAGCGCTTGGCGTCACTGCTGCCCGGTATCGCTCAGCTCTTCGGAGTCACGGCTACTGGCAAGGGTCAGGCTCCCAAGCCGCTGCGTCCCACCAAGCCCAAGCGCATCCCGCCCAAGCCGGCCGCGCCGTCCGCTCCGTCGGCATCAGCGACTCCGACA
This sequence comes from Actinomycetota bacterium, assembly GCA_018882725.1. GTDB lineage: Bacteria > Actinomycetota > Acidimicrobiia > Acidimicrobiales > Ilumatobacteraceae > Casp-actino8. Next base: position 1,734 of record VERK01000292.1, read on the forward strand.
ACCGAAGCCCCCGTTGCCGTCGAAGCTCCGGTTGTCGTCGAGGCTCCTGTCGCTGAGACACCGGTCGCCGAAACACTGGCTGCCGACGAACCTGTCGTCGAAGCACCGGCTGCCGAGGCACCGGCCGAGGGCGACTCACCGGCCTGAATCGTCGCCTTTCGGCGCTCGCCACTACCGTCGGCGCCATGAGCGACATCGTGAAGTATCAGGCCGACGGACGTATCGGCATCATCACCCTCAACCGCCCCGAGGCCCGCAACGCCGTCAACGGTGACGTGGCCCAGGGCCTGGAAGCCGCCATCGACGCGCTCGAGGCCGACGACAACGTGAGGGTCGGCATCCTCACCGCCAACACCGAAGGCCAGGAGAAGCCGGTGTTCTGCG
>VERK01000293.1 GCA_018882725.1 Actinomycetota bacterium
GCTCTGGATCACTCCGGGCCTCGTTCTTCTCGGTGACTCGGCGTTCGATCTCATCGCGCGTCAACATGTCGAACGCGTCGTGCTCGATGGCGGACGAGCGATCGGACTCGACGGTCCGGTCCTCCCCACGTTTCTCTGGACCGTCGTCACGGCGTCCGCACTCGGACTCGTGATCACCGCCGCGGTCGCCGTCGCCATTGGCCACGGCTCGTTCGCACGGCGAACTTCGTATGCCCTCACGGCCACCTCGGTGATCGCTCTCGGCTTCCTGGTGCGGTTGGCCACATTGCTCACGGTCGCGCCAACCCGCACCGACGGCGGCGATCCACTCTTCTACCACTCGACTGCCAACATCCTCGCCGAAGGTGGCGGCTTCCCCGAACCACTCAACTTCATCGCGTTCCAACGGTGGATCCCCTCGGCTCTGCACGGACCGCTTTACCCCATCGTTCTCTCCATCAGTTCACGACTGGGTGGCACCACCTACTTCGATCACAAGTTCGTGTCGCTCCTGATCGGTACCGGAGTCGTCGCGCTGGTCGTACTGGTGACCCGTCGCATCACCGACTCTCCGCTCGCGGCCGTCGTCGCCGGATTCCTCGCTGCGATCTACCCCAACTTGTGGTTGGTCGACGGCGTGCTGTTCCCCGAGGGCCTCATGGCGTTGTGCACGATGACCGTCGTCTACGCCGCGTATCGCTGGTGGGATCGTCCGGCTTGGCGATGGACGATCGTCATGGGAGCCGTCACCGGACTGGCCACCCTCGCACGGGGTGAGGGCTTGTTGCTCTCGGTTCTTCTCATCGTTCCGTGGGTCGCACTGCGCCGCGACGTGTCGTGGCGACGGCGAATCGAGCACGTGGCGCTGGCCGCCGTTGCCTGCATCGTCGTCCTCGCCCCCTGGGCCGTTCGCAACGCTCGCTCGTTCGAGTCGTTCGTACCTCTGTCGACCAACGGGAACGAATTGTTCGTCTACGCCAACTGCGACGAGACCTACCAAGGCAAGTTCCTGGGCTTCTGGTTGTTCGATTGCCAGGAGCAAATTCGACGTGAGGGACGCGACGCCGTCGGCGACGAAGCCGAGAAGTCGCTGTACTGGCGCGAGATCGGCCTCGACTACGCGCGCGACAACGCCGGGCAACTACCCAAGGTCTTGGCGGCCCGTGTCTTGCGCCAATGGGACCTGTTCCGTCCGTGGCAGAACGCCGACTTCGCTCCCATCGAAGGTCGTGACAAGGACGCCGCCCGGGCCGGACTCGTCATGTACTACGGCTTGGCCGCCACATCGCTGGTGGGCGCGCGCTGGTTGCGGCGTCGACACGTGCGACTCCTCCCTCTCGTCGTGCAGTTCGTGAGCGTCACGCTCACCGCGGCCTACGCGTACGGCACCACGCGGTTCCGCATCCCGGCCGAACCGATCCTCTGCGTACTGGCCGGAGCCGGGGCCGTTCCGATCATTCGATGGTTGGCTCGTCGCTACGCCCGTGCGCCACGCGACGAACCAGTCGACCCGACTCCTTTCGTGCGGGGCGGATCAGTGTCGTGGCGGACAACGTTCCAGCGAGCCTCCGCACGTTCGTGGATCGCGGTCGGATCGGTGGCGACCACCGTGGGTCTGGCGCTACCTGCGCTCTACCGCGCGACCGGATCGACCATGGAAGAGGGCTTCATGCTCGTCTTCCCCGAGCGCGTGATGAAAGGCGACATCGCCAACGTCGACTTCTTGCATCTGTACGGACCCGGCTCATTGCATTGGCTGTCGTTGTGGTACCGGCTCTTCGACGTCTCCCTCGCCAGTGAACGAACTTTCGGCCTGCTCCAACATCTTCTCGTCGTGTCGGCTCTCTTCGCGCTGGCCCGCCCGTGGGGACGTGCGGTGGCGGCCCTCGTCGCTGCATCTTCGGTGGTGTTCGTCCTCACCCCCATCGGCCTGCAGGCCCTGGCTTGGTCGGGTGCCGTCGGGCTCGGATTGTGGTCGGTGGTGTTCGCCGTGCGCGCGTCGTACATCGAGCGACCCGTGCGCTCGGTTCTGTTCAGTGGCGCTCTGGCCGGACTCGCACTCACCTTCCGACCCGATGTGGTGCTCGCACTGGCACTGGGCCTGGGC
>VERK01000081.1 GCA_018882725.1 Actinomycetota bacterium
ACATCCAGCACACCCGATCGGTGTCGATGTCGGTACAGCCACAGTCCATCCGCAAACGAATGCGCGGCAAGGTTCGCATCGTCATCCGGAATCACGACGAGGAGCCCCACAAGATTCGTTTGCGCGCCGAGGGCGATGACGGCGACACCCGCGTCACCCTCGAGCGCCCTGGCGTGATCGTTCGCCCGGGCGAGATGGTGCGCGTTCCGGCCCGCGTGAAGGTCAAGCCGTACTACATCGGCAAGCAGAAGGAGCGCTTTTACTCCATCATCGGCGAAGGTGCCGGCGTTCCGGTCTACGCACGGGGCAACGTTCGCCAGAAGCCGATGATCGGCAAGAACGTCAAGAGTCTCGGACTCCTCGGATCGATCATCATCGTGTGGCTCACCCTCACGATCTCGGTGATTCGTCTGGTCTCTCCCGCCACTCAAGAAGCGGCCGTCGGCGCCGAAACCGGTACCGAACAGCCCGGCGCCGGTGGCGAGACTCCGATCAGCCCACTCATTCCGGTCCTCGTCGACGTGAACGGGACGGTCAAGGGTGTTCCTGATGGAAGCGGCGTGGTGATCACGTGGCGTCCGGTTGCACTCGGTGACGTGAGTTCGACCGAAGGCAAGGTTGCAGGAGGCACCGCAGTCGCGAGCCCCGATGTGGCGTTACAGACGACCACCACCGACGCCGAAGGAAAGTTCGTGGTGGCGGGCCTCGACGGGGCCGGGTTGTACGAGTTCACGTTCTCGAAGGCGGGCCATCAGACCCAGACCAAGATCGTTCAGCCCAACGGTCAACCGGTCACCCTCGAAGTGGAACTCGTGCCTGGCTCGGGAACGATCGGCGGTATCACGGTGGATGAAGCCGGTCGGGCATTGGGCGGGGTCGACATCACGCTCACCGACGGCGCTATCACCTACGGCTCGTCCACCCCCACCGACGGTGACTCGGCTGGTCGATTCCAGTTCAACAACCTCTCGTCGCCGGGCACGTACGTTCTCGACGCCCGTATTGCTGGACGTGGACTCGCCAGCACCACCATCGAGCTGCAAACTGGCCAAGCCGTGACCGACATACGACTGGTCTTGCGCGCTGATGTGGCCGCCCTCGCCGGCAAGATCGCATCGGCGGCTTTCGAAGGCGATGCCGTGGCCGCCGCCGACTTCCGAATCGCCCAAGCGACGGCTGCGGGCCGTTTGCCAACATTCACCGTGACGGCGACTGACGGCACGCTCACTCGTTCGACCACGACGCTGTCGGAGGGTCTGTTGGCCGGCACCTTCCGACTCGAGCAGCTTCCGGTGAACCGCACGTACACGATCACCTACGAGGCCCCCGGCTTTCTCACCCTCACCGAGCAACTCGAGCTCACGTCAGCGACGCCCGAAAGACAGATCGCGATGGTCCGGTCGACCGGTCGTCTTCGCGGCAAGGTGACGATCGAAGGATCGAATCTGTCGCCCACCGCTGTCGCGGTGACCGTGGCCAACTCCGACAACACCTACAAGGCGACCGACGCCATCTCGTCCGACGGCTCACTCCTCATCGACGGCATCGTCCCGGGCCGCTACGTCGTGACCCTCGAGGCCCTCGGACTGCAAAAACAGGTGCGTGAAGTAGAGATCGGTGCCGGAACGTCGACCACTCTGAACGTGACGATGTCGGCGTCCAAAGTGAGCGCGATCAAGAGTTCGCTCTCCTTCAAGGTGGTGAAAGGTGGCAACGACACCACGACTCAAGTGGTGGCCACGGTCAAGAGCAAGCTGCAGACCGAGTGCGGAACAGTGGGAACCGACAAGGATTGCGTTTACGACGTCACCCTGGCTGACGGCAATCTGAAGATCACCGGCCTCGAGGCGGGCGGCTACGTCATCGAGTTCACCGCCGTCGGCTTCTTCCCTCGAACCATCACCACCCAGGTCGCACCGTCCACTGACGTGGCCCAACAAGAAGTGATCATGGTTCCGCTCGGAAGCCTGCAGGGTCAGGTGAACGACGACACCGCCGCTCCGGTTCAAGGAGTCACGTTGCGGTTGCTCAAGGGCGCCGAACTCGTCGCGACCACCACCACCTCGGCCACTGGTGAGTACCTCTTCTCCCGCAAGCTCTTGCCCACTACCTACACGGTGGAAGTCGTCAGTTCGAACTACTCGTCCACTCCTCGTTCAGTCGTGGGTGCTCTGGCCGCCACCCTGAACCTCGACGTCGTGGTTCGCGGTCTGTCGTTGATCACCGGCGAGGTGAAGGATTTCAACCTGCTCCAAGGCGAATACGAGCCGTACGAGACCGGCGAGTTCAACATCTACCTCCGTAACGGCATGCTCGCCGCGACGTGGACTGACGCCTCGACACTCGGACTCGCCAAGTCACTTGGTGGCTACCGAGTCGGCGTAGCCCCCACGCTGAATGCCGACGATTCGCGCGTCACAGGATCGTCCAGCGGCTACGACGTCTGCTTCGTCGCCGTCAACACGGCTGGGGCAACGATTTCGGCATCGGCGTGCGACGCACCTGTTGCCGGGCTGGATGCTCGAATCTCCGACGACATCGACTTGCAGTTGACTGAGACCGCCACTCGCTCGTACTTCGTGTCACCCACGCCTGGGCGTGTCGCCGGGACAGTCACGGTCAACGGAGTCGCTGGTGGCGCAGGACTCAAGGTCGAAGCTCGCCGAGTCGACAACGCAGAGCGCATCATCGAGAGCGTGTCTACCAAGACCACCGCCGGTGGCGTCTACGTCTTCACGAACCTGACGCCAGTACGACCGGTCACCACCTCCGCTGGATTCAGCCTGACGTCCGAGGCATCGCACACCGGTTGTCTCACCACTGAGGGTGCATGCTGGATAGTACGCGCATCAGCCGAGTCGACGGGCTACACGGATTCGGGTCCGCTCAAGATCTATCCGGGAAGCAACGTCACGATCAGCGCTCTCCCCATCGTGCAGACTGCTGATTCGTCGCTCACCATCACGGTCCTCGACCAGGCCGGCGTGCCGGTGAGTGGTGTCACCGTGAGCGCGACCGCGAGTGGATCGAGTATTGGAGCATGTGGAGTAACGGACAACGACGGAAAATGTGTGATCACCAACCCCACGCAGGGAGTGGTGGCTCAAGTGACGGCCGAGAAGGCCGGATACCGGAGTGCTCGAGACTCGATCGGAATCATTCCCGGCAAGTTGGCACTCAGCCTCACCCTCACACCGGCACGGACCGCCTCATTCACGGTTCAGGATTCGTCTTCGGCTGTTCTCTCGGGAGTCACGGTCAGCGCCACTGACGCGCTCGGCGGCCGGTCGTCATGCCTCACTGCCGTGACCGGCATCTGCGCGCTGGTTGGACTCGCTCCGGGCACCGCGGTGATCACCGCCGAGAAGTCCGGCTACACGATCTATAGCGGGGTCCTCGCGATCGGTTCCGATGCCGACGCCTCGTCCATCATCACGATGACTGTCGGCAACGCTGGCATCACGGGTTCGGTCACGACGTCGCCCAATGTTGCGATTCAGGGTGCGCTTCTGACCGCCACGAGCGGGAACACCATCGTGAGTGCCATTTCCAACGCCGATGGTCGCTTCAGATTCCCTGGCCTCGCTCCAGGCACGTGGACGGTCGCCGTCTCCGCCATCGGTTACGCGTCGGCAACGTCGTCGGCGGTTGTCGTGGCGGGTTCGGACACCACGCTGAACTTCAGTCTCACCGCTCTCAAAGGAGCGGTGGAGATCTACGTTCGCACCTCAGGCGGCTCGCCGATCGAGGGCGTCACCGTGAGCGCGTACACGAACAGCGGCAAGACCACTCTTGTTGCGCAGGGGCTGTCGGTGAACGGACTCGTCACTCTTTCGAACTTCGATGCCGGCCAGTACTGGATCGTGGTCACCGACGGACTCGGCCGCTTCGCGTCTCAGGAATTCCTGGTCAACATCGACCGCGGGTACACCACCCAGTTGCCGGTCTATCTCGGATCCACCAAGTCGGTCGTCGTCGTTGGTGTCGCCGGAATTCCAGCGGTCGGTTTCGGACCGCAGAGCACGGTTTCAGCCGTGATCGGACTCGAGAAGGGTGGCGACCGTGTCACCACGTCGGCCGTTGCCGCATTCGACCGCAGCGTCGCAACGTTCTCCGACATCGCGAACGGTACCTACAACGTCGAAGTCGATGGCCAAACCGCGCAGGTGGTGATCGGCGGCAAGACGTACAACATTCCTGACAAGGACGTCATCGTGTCGGGTCCGACCACGGTCGATGTCGGCCTGCTTCTGTTGGTCGTCGCCCCGGTGGCGGTTCACGTCACCACGTCAGCTGGAGCGTCGGTCACACTCGACGGGGGCTACCTGCTCACCCCAGTCACGGCCACCGCCAACGGTTCAGGAGTCGCAACGTTCGCCAACGTTCCTCCCGGCACGTACCGGACCACGATCACTAAAACCGGCTTCCAGACGATCACCCAGGACATCGTCGTCACCGATCGATCGTTGAATGGCGGAACCTTCACTGAATCGATCTCGTTGACCAATGTCGCGCCGGCCGAGGTCACGTTCACCACCAAGTACGGAGCCGACCTCGTACCCGGTGCGGCGATCAGGGCCGATTCGACTGGCGACATCTGCGTCACCAACAACATCGGTCAATGCAAGCTTCTACTGCCTCCCGGCTCGTACTCGATCACCGCATCGCATCCCAGCTACAACGACCTCACCGGCACCAACGTGGTCGTCGTCGCCGGCACTCCGCAGTCAATCACTATCTCGTTCGCGGCAATGGGGACGGGGACGGTCGGCTTCGTCACCAAGACCACCACCGACTCCGATCTCGACGGAGTCACCGTGACGAGCACGACGACGGCCTCCGACACCTGCACGACGGCGTCGAGCAAGTGCAGTATTTCCAACCAGGCCACGCGAGCCACGACGTACCGGCTCACCAAGGTGGGATACGCCGACACCTTCGTCGCGGCGACACCGATCTCCAACAGCACGGTGACCGTGTCGGCCCAGATGCCGGCGGTGTCCACGTCGGCATCGGTCAACGTTCGAGTGATCGACGGGATCTCGGGAGCGAACCTGTCCGGCGTCGTCGTCCAGGACATCAACGATCCTTCGTCGCCGACGGCGTTTTGCACCACCGGTGCAGCCGGCTGCACCGTCGTTCCCACCGTCTCCTACGGAACGCTGACCCTTCGGACCGGCCTCACTGGCTACGCCACGACCTCGGCCACCGTGACCATCACTCGCGACACGGCGACCGCCATCGTGATCGTCGTGCAGCCGACGACCGGAAACGTCGAGATCACAGCGAATGCTGCGAGCGGCGGAGTCGTCGTCGGCGCCTCAGTCAGCGTGTCGGGCGGTGGAGCCTGTGCGGAAGCCGGAGCGGTCACCAGTGCGTCGGGCAAGTGCACCATCAACGGCCTCTCCGGTGGAGCAGTCACTCTCACGGTGTCGAAGGCTGGCTACACCACCGAGACAGTCGTGGCCGGGCTCGCTCCGGGCTCCACGACAGCGGTGTCGGTCTCCATGCGCCAAACCGGAACCGTGACGGTGCAGGTGAGCCCGTCACCCTCGACCTCAGCAACGTTCTCCATCATCGGCGCTGGTTCGCCATGCACCATCAGCAATCCCGCTACATCGTGCAATATCGCGTCGATCCCGTTCGGAACGTGGTTGGTTTCCGGTGAGGGATACCGGAACTCCTCCGTTTCGGTCTCAGCAAGTACAGTGACTGTGTCGATGACCGCCGCACCATGATCCGTCGCCTTCTCCTCTCCCCGATCGCACTCCTCGTCGTCGCATCGTGCGGCGGTGGCGGTATCTCGCGTGACGAAACCGGTGCCGTCACCAAGGGTGGCTCGGAGGACGCTTTCGACATCCAGGTGGGTGACTGCTCGAACGCCGAGTTGAAGGAAGAGACCACGACTGTCGCTCTGGTGCCCTGTGTCGAACCGCATTCGCACGAGGCGTACTTCATCACCGAACATCCCGACGGCCCGTACCCCGGCGCCACCGCCCTCGAGATCTTCGCCGAGCAGAAGTGTGTGGGCGCCTTCGCCGAGTACGTGGGCAAAGAGGTCGCCGAGTCGCGCTTCTATTTCACCTACCTCTACCCGAGCGTGAGCACCTGGAACGACAAGAAGGACCGCGAGGTCGTCTGTTTCGTGGTGGCCCGCGACGAACTCGTCACCGGCTCGGTCAAAGACGCCGGCGTCTGATCACGACAGGCGTTGAAACGCCTGCTCGACGGTCAGCGTCTTGCGAAGCACCATGTCGACGACAGGTGAGACCTCGATGAGCATGCCGGTGAGCCCGATCACCAACGCCTCGAGAATCGCCGCCACGTCGAGGCCGTCCAGAATCGGGGTGGCCGCCTTGGCGAACAGGAAACTGCGTCGCCGCTCGTCGAACGCCACCGACAGCGAACCGATGATGAACGACGCGTTCAACCGATTGACGAGATCGAGGATGTCGAAATCGGTGACCGCGGTCGGGTCGATCGGAACCGCGTAAACGACACTCGCCACTTGATTGGTGGGATACACCGAGATCATCGCGTTGACTCCGAGATGATTGGTGGCGCTGACTTCGTCCTCGGTTTCTCCGTCGACGACGAAACCCATTTCCACCAATGCCTCGAGCGCGCGCCCCCACGCCGGCGCGGAGGCGAAGATCACGCCCTGCCAGCGATCGGAATCGTCGATCGGCCGCATGGCCGACACGATTTCGAACTCGTCGGCCGCCCAACCGCGGGGCGACTCGGCGGCCAGACGCGAGCCTTCGACTGTGACCCGAATCGGTCCCGTGCCCGACAGTTCGTCGGGTACGCGCCGACGGGACCGTGCCCCGAAGATGTCGGACGACTGAATGCGCACCCATTCCACTTCGTCGATCGTGAATCGAACCTGAACTCGCCGATCGTCGACGTACTCGAGTTCGGGTTCGACGGCGAGCACATCACCAGCCTGTGAGACGAAAGGAATCACCGCCACCCGACCAGGGTACTCTTGGGCCATGGGCCTCCAGGTCGTGAGCGGAGCGATGCTGACGTGCACGTTCGGCATGGCCCCGTCCACTCTGAACGTTCTGCCCAAGAGTCGCGTGATGGCCACGGCACCGGCCGCCAACACCATGGACATGGTGCCCAACATGAACATTCCACCGTTCGGAATGTGCCAGTCGCTCTCCAACCCTCAGGTCGCGGCCGCCACGGCCGCCGCTCTCGGTGTGCTCACACCGATGCCGTGCATTCCGGTTCCGGCCGGACCGTGGAAGCCAGGCTCACCCACCGTCATGATCGGTGGCATGCCCGCTCTCAACAACTCGTGCATGGCCAACTGCGCGTGGGGCGGCATGATCCAGATCTCGATGCCCGGCCAGACCAACGTGATGACGGCCTGATCGGCCACAAGTTTTCGTCTACGCCCTGGGAGCCACCACGTAGCGACCGGTCACTCCACCCTTCAAGATGGTGGTGAGCACGCCGTCGAGATCGTTGAGGTCGATGTCGTGTCCGATCGTGGCCAGACCGGCTGGCTTCAGGTCGGTTCCCAAACGATTCCAGCACTCGATGCGATCGGCCATCGGTGTCTGTACCGAATCGATCCCCAACAGAGCGACTCCGCGCAGGATGAACGGCATCACAGTCGTGGTGAACGACGCTCCACCGGTCAGCCCGCTGGCTGCCACCGCGCCCCCGTACTTCAAGCGCTTGAACACGTTCGCCAACGTGGCGCCACCAACACAATCGACCGCTCCGGCGTAAGTCATGGCTTGAAGGGGTCGCGGATCCTCGGCCGACAATTCGTTGCGGTCGATCACGGCGGCCGCACCGAGTGATGCCAAGAACTCGCTGGCCGACGCTTTGCCCGAACTGGCCACGACTTCGTACCCACGCCCAGCCAACATCGACACCGCCATGCTTCCCACACCACCGGTGGCGCCGGTGACGAGTACCGGACCATCACCCGGCCGCAGACCATGGCGCTCGAGTGCGATCACCGACAACGCGGCGGTGAAACCACCGGTTCCGATCACCATCGCCTCGCGCGCCGTGAGGCCGGCCGGCATCGGCACCAACCACTCGGCGGGCACACGGCAGTAGCGCGCGTAGGCGCCGTGACGGGCCGTTCCGATGTCGTACCCGTGGGCGATCACCGACGCGCCCACTGCGAACGGCGAACCGGCCGGATCGACCACACGACCAGCCAGGTCGATACCGGGAATGATCGGAGAGATCCGGGACACCTTGCCCGCGGTCGTCGACGCGAGGCCGTCCTTGTAGTTCACACTCGACCATTCGACTTCAATGAGCACACCGTCGGGCGCGATGTCGCCGAGGCCGACCGATCGCACTCCTCGTGTCGCGTTCTCACCATCGTTGGTGAACACGAAAGCCGGGAAAGAGGATTCGCTCATACGCCGACAGTACTTGCCGATGGCGATCCGAGCCCCGCCCACTACTGTTGAACCGTGGCGCGTTACTCGAAGGGCACCTGGACCAACTGGGCCGGCAACCAGACCTCGCGACCTCACCGCATCCACCGCCCGAACGATGAGGAGCAACTCGCCGGCATCGTTCAGAAGGCCGCCACCGAGGGCCGCACCGTCAAACCCGTCGGTACCGGGCACAGTTTCACGGCGACTGCCACCACCACCGGCCACCTCATTCAGCTCGACGACATGGGAAATCTGTCGAACGTCGATCGGCCGAACGGAACGGTCACTGTGGGGGCCGGCATCACCATCGACGCGCTCAACAACGTCCTCCACGGACTGGGTCTGGCCCTGCCCAATCTGGGCGACATCGCGTATCAGACCATCAGCGGCGCCATCGCCACCTCCACCCATGGCACCGGACGTCATCTCACCGGATTGGCCGGCCAGGTGAAGCGCCTGCGTTTGGTCGATGGAACCGGACTCGTTCGCGATCTCGGCCCCGAACACGGCGACTTGTTCCAGGCCGCGCGGGTGAACGTGGGCGCTCTCGGCATCGTGAGCGAGTACACGCTCGGTGTGGTCCCGGCCTTCCGCCTGCGCGCCCAAGAAGGTGCCCGCAAACTCGACGATCTCCTCGAGGACCTCGACGCTCTGGTCGATGGCAATGATCACTTCGAATTCTTCTGGCTGCCTCACACACCATGGGCT
>VERK01000294.1 GCA_018882725.1 Actinomycetota bacterium
CGGCAACACCATGCCGTACCAACCGAGTGTGATGGGTCGGCGTCCGAAGTGGCCCATGTCGGCGTAGAGCGCCTCACCGCCGGTGACGACGAGGAAGATGGAACCGAGCGACAGGAACGCCTTGCCCGACTCGTGAGTGAAGTAGTCGATGGCGTACTTGGGGTTGACCGAACCGATGATGTCGGGGTTGTCGATCACGTGGCGCAAACCGAGCAAAGCGAGCGTTGCGAACCAGATCATCATGATCGGACCGAACACCTTGCCGACCGCGCCGGTTCCCTTGCGCTGGACGAGGAACAGGCCCACGAGGATCACGATGGCGATGGGCACGACCCAGTCGGCGAAGGAGGTCGAGACTTCTTCGAGGCCCTCCACGGCCGAGAGCACCGAGATGGCCGGCGTGATGATGCCGTCGCCGTAGAGAAGCGCGGTTCCGAACACTCCGAGGATCACCAGCGCGCTGGCCCGCTTGACGGCTTCACCCTTCTTGGGCATGACCAGAGCGGTCAGAGCGAGGATGCCGCCTTCTCCGCGGTTGTCGGCGCGCATCACGAACATCAGGTACTTGATCGAGATGATGATGACGAGAGCCCAGAACGCCAACGAGCAGATTCCGTAGACGTTGATCTTGTCGACGGTCATCACGTGTGACTTCTCGTTGAACGCCTCCTTCAACGCATACAGCGGACTGGTGCCGATGTCGCCGTACACCACGCCGAGGGCGCCAAGGGCGAGGGCGACAGTGCCGACCTTGGTGTGGGGGTGGGTCTCGGTGGAGGACACGGGGATCGAGGAGGTAGTGCCCGGGCCCGTTTCGGGGCCGTTTGGAGGGCCTCCGGCAGGGTACTCCCTGGGCCTCGGGGTTCGCTGTACCGTCCCTGTCGATGGGTCTGCGCGGGAACCGAGTGCTGCGGGCGGTGGCCCGGCGCCTCCCGGTGATCCGCGCGTACGAGCGACGCATTGCCGAGTTGACCGAGCAGGTTCTTACCCGACCGGCCGGTGACAGCGGTCTGTGGGTCCCGCCCGGCCACTTCTATTCGCCGCTGGTCGATGTGACCGAGATCCGCCGCCGACCCCAGTTGTTCTCCGACACCACCCGCTCGCTGCCGGGTGTCGATCTCGGGGTCGATCGGCAGTGGGCGCTCTACGACCAGCTGCGTCCGTTGTTGCGCGACATCGAGTTTCCACTCGATCGAACGGCGGCCGAGTCGGCGGGGCGTCGCTACTTCTCCGACAACCCGGCCTTCGCCGACGGTGACGGTTCGACGCTCGATGCCATGCTGCGTCACGCACGACCACGCCGGGTGGTGGAGTTGGGCTGCGGGTATTCGTCGGCGTGTCTGCTCGACACGCGCGAGCGCCACCTCGGGATCGACGTTCGCATCACGTTCGTCGATCCGTATCCGCAATTGCTCGAAAGCCTGATCCGCGAAGCCGATCGAGCAACGGTCGACATCATGGCCGTGGGCACACAGGATGTTTCGCTCGAGTTGATAGCGAGTCTCGAATCGGGCGATGTCCTGTTCATCGACTCCACCCACGTTGCCAAGACGGGCAGTGACGTCGTGCGCGTCTTCCACGAGATCCTTCCGGCTGTGCGACCGGGGGTGTGGATTCATCTCCACGATCACTTCGCCGGATTCGAGTACCCCATTTCATGGGTCGAAGAGGGTCGGAGTTGGAACGAGCAGTACCTCACACGCGCGTTCTTGCAGTTCAATCGCGAGTTCGAGATCGTGCTGTGGCCCACCTTCTTGGCCGCGCTCGACGTGGAGCGCTTCAGCCGTGACGTACCGGCGCGGGTGAACGGCGGCGGGTCGCTCTGGCTTCGTCGCGTCGGTTGATGCGCTCGGCTTGAGACGACTGACCGTCGCGGCCGAGGTCTCACGTCTCGGTCGACGTTGTCGCCTTGACGCCGCTTCGCTACGGTTCGTGAGGCTTTTCCGGGCCCCAACGGGCCTGTCATCCCAGGAGTGCAATGACCGTCGCCCCCCAGGCGCCTGAACTCGACGTGATCGATCCCTTCGTTCATGACTCGCGCCGTCTTCGTTCCATTCTCTTCGCGATGATCACGGCGCTGGTGGCCGTCATTGCGGCGA
>VERK01000295.1 GCA_018882725.1 Actinomycetota bacterium
CGAGAAGTGTGGTCATGAGTTCACCACCGCGAGGGGACGGACCGGCGAACCGGTGGCACCGACGAGAGACAAAGGAGCCAAAACGAAGACGAACTCGTGCACTCGCCTTTCGGAGAGAACCTCGAGATCGAGAGTTTCGATGATGTTGACACCACGTTCGACGAGCAGAACGCGGTGGGCCGGAAGCAGGGCGTGACCTCGACCCGGCGGCAAACATTCGAATGCGATGGTGTCGGCACCAACGGCGCGTGGCGCGCGATCGGCCAACCACTCGGCTCCAGCTTCACCGACGCCCGGAACACCGGTGTCCTTGCCGACGAAGGCAGCGCCATCGCTCCACTTCGATCCCCAACCGGAACGGACCAGGATCACGTCGCCCGAGCCGGGTTCGATTCCACTCCAGGCGACGGCTTCGTCGAGATAACGAGGGGTGATCTCTTCACCGCCATCGAGCGAGCGACGCCCGCGTGACGCCGCCACGTCGATCAGTACTCCGCGCGTGACGATCGGGTCGATGTGATCGACGCCGTGTGTCGACAGCCGTCCACCGCGCTGCGCGTCATCGGCCTTCACTCCCCCGTAGAGATCGCCGCAATGCGAGACGTGCCCGAGGGCATCGATATGGGTACCCACGTGCGTCCCCGTGACGAGCAAATCGTTGGCGGCCGAGCCGCCGTCGTCGCGAACCATGTCGCCGTGACGGCGCGGCATGCTCAGACGGAATTCGGGATGGTTCGGCGACTGCGGCATGCCCACGACCATGGGGCGGGCCAGATCGATGATGGAGACACCGCGGCTGACGGCCTCGAGCAACGGCTGAATGTTCGAGTTCACGCGAGAACTCCTCGTCCTCGCAGCTTCTCGATGGTGCGCTCGTCCACACCGTGTTCGCCCAACACCTCATCGGTGTCGGCCCCCAGATCGCGACCGGTGAACCGAATCGACCCGGGCGTTTCCGACATACGGAACAGCACATTTCCCATGAGCATCGAACCGAAGTGCTCGTCGGTCACCTCGGTGAGCATTTCGGTCGAACGAACGTGCGGGTCGTTGCACAGATCGGCGGCGGTGTAGATCGGCGCCACGGCGGCTTCGGCGGCTTCGAACGCCGCCACGACGTCGTCGAACGACCGGGCTCCGATCCAGTCGGCCACCGCCCCGTCGAGCAGGTCGACGTGGGCCACGCGACCCGCCGCTGATACGAACCACGGTTCGGACACCACGTCGGCCCGGCCGACGAGCCGCATCACGCGTTCGGCGATGGCTGTGGCCGAGGTGGAGATGGCGACCCAACGGCCATCGGCGGTTCGATACGTGTTGCGCGGCGCGTTGGCCACCGAGCGATTGCCCGCTCGAGGTGGGATCCGACCGGTGAGCGAATACACCGACGGTCCCGGTCCGACCGCCGTCATCATGGGTTCGAGCAACGACAGGTCGATCACTTGACCGCGACCACTCACGGTGTCGCGGTGGTACAACGCCATCATCACGGCCGACACCGCTGCGTAGCCCGCGAGGGTGTCGGCCAGTCCCATCGGCGGCAACGTTGGTGGACCGTCGGGTTCACCGGTCGCCGCCGCGAAACCCGACATCGCTTCGGCGAGGGTTCCGAATCCGGCCCGCGACGCGTACGGTCCGGTCTGCCCGAATCCGGTGATGCGCGCGATGACCAGCCGCGGATTGATCTCGTGCAGTACGTCGGGACCGAGCCCCCACTTCTCGAGTGTGCCGGGTCGGAAGTTTTCGACCACGACGTCGGTGTCACGCACGATGCGCTTGAACACCTCGGCCCCCTCGGGATCGCCGAGATAGAGGCCAACGGTTCGCTTGTTGCGAGCCACCGTCTTCCACCACACACCGTGGCCGTCGACCACGGCCCCGTGATGGCGGAACGAGTCGCCGGCCTGCGGATGTTCGATCTTCACGACGTCGGCCCCGAAGTCCCCGAGGATCTGCGCAGTCAGAGGTCCGGCCAGGACGGTGCTCGCGTCGACCACGCGCACGCCCGACAACGGCCCACTGCCCGTCATGTCCCCTCCATCCGATCTGTTCCGCTAGGGGGAACAGGATTCCGA
>VERK01000082.1 GCA_018882725.1 Actinomycetota bacterium
ATCGAAGACGGCTCACTGGTGGGCAACGGCTCGATCGTCATGCACCAGGTGATCGTTCGCAGTGGTGCGGTGGTAGGTGCGAACAGCGTGTTGTTGAACGGCACCGAAGTTCCGAGCGGTGCGTTGGCCGTGGGTGCACCCGCCGTCATCAAGGAAGGTCGGGCCCGTTCGGGTGACATCGCCATGGCCGCGGCGTCGTACGTTGCCCGCGGAAAGCGGTTCGCCAAAGATCTGCGCCGGATCGACTGAAGCGACGAGTCGTCATGGCGTGGGGCGTCGCCGTCGACACGACTCCGGTCGACGTGGAATTCGTGAGTGATCTGTTGTGGGGTCTCGGCGTGGTCGCGGTGACCGAGCACTGGCAGAGCGATGGAACCGTCACGTTGCGCACCTCGCTCGGAGACGACGTGGACGACGTCCGCCGCACGTTGTCGTCATTGCCGCCTGGCGTGTCGTGGCGTATGGAAGAAATCGACGATGCCGACGGGACGCAATGGCGACATCACGCCGAACCCACCGAGGTGAGCGACCGCGTGGTCGTGGTGCCCTCGTGGATCGAGCCACCGGCGAGCGGTCACGAGATCGTGGTTCGGATCGAGCCCGGATCCACGTTCGGGTTGGGAAACCATCCAACCACGTTGGCGTCGTTACGCATGGTGGAGCGTTTGGTGCGCCCGGGCATGGCCGTTCTCGACGTCGGGTGCGGAAGCGGCGTTCTCGGGATCACCGCTCTGATGTTGGGTGCGTCGACGGCGCTGGGCGTCGACGTGTCGGTTGCCGTGCTGGCCACGTCACGCGAGAACGCCACGGTCAACGGCGTCGCT
Organism: Actinomycetota bacterium; assembly: GCA_018882725.1. Classification (GTDB taxonomy): domain Bacteria; phylum Actinomycetota; class Acidimicrobiia; order Acidimicrobiales; family Ilumatobacteraceae; genus Casp-actino8. Next base: position 825 of record VERK01000082.1, read on the forward strand.
GATCGCTGGAACGTGACGACCGATGCGTTGGAGACCATTCCGCACGCGTATCCACTCGTACTCGCCAACATCCTTGCGCCGACTCTCATCGAACTCAGCGCCGATCTCAAACGTGCGCTGAAGGGCGACGGCACTCTGGTGATCAGTGGTGTTCTCGATGGTCACTACGGTCACGTCGCCGAAGCATTACGGCCGCTCGTGGAAGTCGAGCGCATTGTGATCGACGGTTGGGTCGCAGCCGCTTTCAGGTGACGAGCGCATCGATCTCGGCCCGCCGGGGGAGTGACGGAACCGCACCGGCACGCGTGGCCGCCAACGCGCCGGCGGCCGACGCCCGTCGCGCTGCGCTCACGATGTCGTGACCTTCGGCCAAGGCGGCCGCCAGGGCCCCGCACGCCGCATCCCCGGCGCCGGTCGTGTCGACCGCGCGCACCACGAACGGCGGAATCTCGACTTCGTCCTGACGCGTGACGATGCGTAGTCCACGGGCTCCGAGGGTGATGACGATGGTGGACACACCAGCGTCGAACAAGGCCGACGTTCCGCCCAACTGAACGATCTCGTGCTGGTTGGGGACGACCACGTCGCACAGCGACACGAGTTGTCGCGAGAGTTGTGCGGCGGGCGCCGGGTTGAGGACTGTCGTGGCGCCGCCGACCTTGGCGATGGCCAACGCGGCTTCGACGGCGTCGAGCGGAACTTCGAGCTGACACAGCAGGACCTTGGCGCGCGAGATCACATCACGGTGATCGTCGACGACGCTGATGGTGACGCAGGCATTGGCGCCAGGAACCACGACGATCGAATTCTCGGCCTGGTCGTCAACGGCGATGAGCGCGCGACCGGTCGGACGGGCGACATCGACCACGTAGGTGTCGAGACCCTCGCTCTGCATGAGTGAGTGCAGAACGTCGCCGGCCGAATCGTTGCCGAGGCAGCCGATGAACGCGGTGCGCGCGCCGGCCCGGGCCGCAGCCACTGCTTGATTGAGTCCTTTGCCGCCGGGGTGTTCGGCGTAGTCGTGGCCGAGCACGGTTTCGCCGGGCGCGGGAAGGTGCTCGACGGTCGCCACCAGATCGAGGTTGGCGCTACCGACAACCACGACATCGTGTCCGGATGGGCGAGACGACACTGATGTCACGAGCGCAGGTTAGGCGCCGATCGCCCGGAGCAAGGGCGAGATGTCGAGTCGATCGATCGCCGGGAGGTACACACGCGCTGCATCCGATCGGAACTTCGTGCAGAGGTCGGGTCGGAAGAACCGGGCGCCTTCACGGACGACGTAGTTGAGGATGAAGAAGCGATAGGCCTCGGGAAGAAAGCGAATCTCGTCGGGGGAGAGTGGGTCGACCCGGTGGTACGCGCGAACGAACTCGACGAAGTGCGGTTCGACGAGAGTGTGCGGCGAGTAGGTCCAGTGGGTTCGGTCCCCGGTGGCCGACGAGACCCGCGACAAGAAGTAGAAGTCGAGCAGACGCGACTCGACGCGGAACCAGTCGTAGTCCCAGCGGCTGAACAGGTCGAAACCGCCGTCGCGGTGTTTCACGGAGAAGTTGCCGAGGTTCCAGTCGACGAGAATCGGGATTCGGCTCCAGGAGTCGTAACGGACCTCTTCGAGTGCCATCAAGAAGTCGTGAGTGTGCCGCCACAGGACTCCGATGTGCTCGGGGGGTAGATCGAAGTTGCGCGGAGCGAACGGGCTCGACAACAAGTCGAGCAGATGGATCGCATCGGATTTGATGCTGTTGGACGTGGCCGGGATGTGTGGGGCGATGCGGCGACACTCGGCGTGGAAACGGGCCATGTTCTCGGCCAGACAAGTGATCTCGCCGAGGTTCAACTGGCGCGGTAACGACTCGGCCTTCTGCGCTTCTTCGTAGAACGCGACCCAGACGTTCTCGTCGTACCAGGTGAAGGGCCGATCGCCGCGGGGGGTCGGGCCACCGAGAACACGGGCCAGGAAATCGCGATACGGACCATCGGCGAGCAGATCGGTGCACCGATAAAGCCGATCATGATCTTCGGCGAACAAGAAGTACGACCCGTAACTCGAGACCTTGCCGTACACGTTCGTGCCGTCGTCGAAGGAGACTCGATACACGGTGTTGGTCGACACGCGTGGACTGGTGTCGTGAACCGCGACGATTCGACGAGTGTCGCCGTGAGCGTCACGGAAGGCCGACCAAGCCGACGAGAGTGCCGCGCGGTAATCGCCCTGGGCCATGCCTCAGTATTGCCAGGCGCGAACCGAGAAGTCAGGATGCGGCGCGAATACCGATCGGTGCGATGAGGCGATAGCCGGCTTCGTGACGCTCGTCCTCGCTCTCGCCGCCCCACAAGCCGTACTCGTGGTGAGTGCGCGCGAACTCGCGGCAGGTGGTCTGCACCGTGCACGACGCACACACCTGGCGGGCCTGGGCCTCGCGACGTTCCCGTGCTTGCGGCCGCTCGGCCGACGACGGAAAGAACAGATGCGTGAGGCCACGGCAGGCGCCCTTGGCCATCCAGGCATCATCGGTCTGCCGACGCGTGATGATGATCTCCGCTGCGTTCACACGACCCCCCAGCCGCTCGAGAACTACCTCGAATCGGCAAGGTAGAAGCGAAGTGATCGGTCGGTCAATAAAGCGTCGTGTGACGTCGGTCAGACCGAGGAGACGGTTCAGAGGGAGCCAGCGAAGTGGCTCACACCCAGGGCGAATGCCTCGACATCGGCGCGGGTGGTGTCCCAGGCCGTCATCCATCGCACCTGGTGGTGGTGCACGTCCCAGTCGTAGAAGAACGACCAGTCGCGCAACGGCTCGATCAGAGCCGGGGGCAGGGCGGGGTAGAGGCTGTTGACGGCCGGGGGACCGGACAACTCGACACCCGGGATGTCACGCACCGCCGCGTACAGAACCTGGGCCATGTCGTTGGCGTGGCGGGCATTGTCGATCCAGAGATCGTCCTCGAGCAGCGCGATGAACTGAGCCGAGATGTAACGCACCTTCGACGGCAGCTGGGTCACTTGCTTGCGCACGTACTGGGCCGACTTCGCGAGCGAACGATTGAGGTACACGACTGCCTCGCCGTGCATCATTCCGTTCTTGGCGCCCCCGAACGACACGACGTCAACTCCGGCATCGACGGTGAACGATCGCAGCGCCGCTACGGTTCCGCCCAGGGCCACCGTGGCGTTGGCGATGCGCGCACCGTCGAGGTGGACGGTCATACCGAGTCGATGGGCGACGTCGCAAATGGCGGCGATCTCGTCGGGGGAGTACAGGGTTCCCCATTCGGTGCTCTGTGTGATGGACACGACGCTCGGTTGCACGTGGTGCATGACGCCGCGGAAGTGAGCGAACTCCTCGATCTGTTCGGGCGAGAGTTTCCCGTTGCGATGCGGGACGTCGATCAACTTCGCGCCGAGCACCCGCTCGGGGGCACCGGTCTCGTCGACGTTGATGTGCGACGAGTCGGTACACACGACCGCGCCGGCGGGAGAGAGCATCGTGGCCAGGGCGAGAACGTTGGCTCCGGTTCCACCCCACACCATGTACGTGTCGACGGAGCGTCCGAAGAGTTCGTCGAACAGACCGTTGGCTCGCGCCGTCCACTCGTCGTCGCCGTAGGCCGTGGCGTGACCGGCGTTGGCGCGGGCGATGGCGTCGAGAACGGCCGGGTGAACGCCAGCGTTGTTGTCGCTCGCGAAACGATGAACGGGTGCAGTGGGCACCGAGTCAGTCTGTCGGACGACGGACGACACCGAACGGTGTTTGCGACCATCCGCGGACGGCACCCACGTATCGACCATCATTTCGTCATGACGAAATCAGTCAAGCGTGAGACGGGTCCGCGCTGTCGGTACTGCCGACGGGTGCTGCCCAAGCAGACCGGACCGGGCCGAAAAAAGGAGTTCTGCGGTCAGGCCTGTCGGCAATGGGACTGGGTGGGTCGCCAACGGGCCCAGGAGTTGCAACTGAGCGAGAACGAGTTGGTGGTGGCCCGAGCCGAGCTCGATGCGTTGTACGACGACCTGTACGTCCTCACGTGTGCGATCGCCGACACGGAGAAAGAACTGAGCGCCAAGTCGACGGCGACGTCATTGCGCGAGTCGCTGGAGTGGTTGCTGGAGGCGGCCCGGCCGTTGCAGGAGCGGACGCTCAAACCGTTCGGTCAGTGAGCGCGACAGCACGGGGTGACGACGCAACCAGGGCGCTGATGCCGTCCCGACTCGTTCGCCCATAATCTCCGTTATGTCACTTCGATCTGGTCCACGACCAGGTCGAATCCACCGACACCGCACCGGTGCCCTCCCCTGACGGGTGAATCGTCAGCGGACGTCGAGTAGATCGACGACGAAGATCAGCGTCTCGTTCGGCTTGATCACGCCGCCAGCGCCGCGCGCGCCGTAGCCGAGGTGCGGCGGAATGGTGAGCCGTCGGCGGCCACCGACCCGCATGCCGGCCACCCCACGGTCCCATCCCCCGATCACTTCACCGGCACCCAGTCGGAAGTCGAAGGTCTGGCCGCGATCCCACGAGGCGTCGAACTCGCGTCCGGTGCTCCACGAGACGCCCACGTAGTGCATGACCGGTCGACTGCCCGTGGTGGCCTCTTTGCCTTCGCCGACAACCAGGTCTTCGACGACGAGTTCGAACGGCGGGTCGCCGGCGGGCACGGTGATGACGGGCTTGTTGTTGGAGGCCATGTGACGACGTTAGTTGGCGTCGCCGACTCGGCTGCCATGGACGGACTCGCCACTCACCGGTATCGACGTTGGAGGCATCTACGGTGGAGTCATGAGCCGCATCGACGACGTTCTCGGTGAGGTGGCCGCTCTGGGGGCCGACGACATCGCGTGGAAGAGCGGACGAGCGTTCTCACTCGCTTACTACGCCGGCCCCGACGTTCAACGCGTGGCCGACGAGGCGTTCGCGATGTACGGATCGGCGAACGGTTTGAACGTGGATGCCTTTCCGAGTTTGCGTCGGTTCCAATCCGACGTGGTGTCGACGGTGAGCGACTGGCTTTCCGCTCCGGACAGTGCGGCTGGGTTCATGACGAGCGGCGGCACCGAGTCGATCCTGTTGGCCGTGAAGGCAGCACGAGAGTTCGGTCGCCGTGAACGCGGGATCCTCTCCCCCAACGTCGTGATGCCGACCTCGGCGCACGCGGCCTTCGAGAAGGGTTGCTACTACTTCGGAGTCGAAGCGCGTCGCGCACCGGTGCGTGGCGATTGGCGCGCCGACGTCACAGCCATGGAATCGCTCATCGACGAGAACACGGTCATGCTCGTCGGTTCGGCCCCGCAGTACCCGCAAGGTGTTATCGATCCGATTCCGGCCATCGCATCACTCGCGCAGTCGCGTGACTTGCTGTGTCACGTGGACGCCTGCATGGGTGGCGTCACGCTCCACTTCCTCGAGATCTCGGGCGAGACAGTCGCGCCGTGGAATTTCTCGGTACCGGGTGTCACGAGCATGTCGGTCGATCTTCACAAGTACGGCTACACGTCGAAGGGTGCGTCGGTCGTCGTGTACCGAACGAAGGCGTTGCGTGCGCTCCAGACGTTCGTGACCGACAATTGGCTGGGCGGCCTCTACGGGTCGTCGGGCATCCTCGGCACCAAGAGCGGCGGCCCCATGGCGGCCGCGTGGGCGGTTCTGCGCTACCTCGGTGACGACGGCTACCGCGACCTCACGCTGCGCGCGCGCAAGGCCGCACTGCAACTGGCCGATGCGGTCGACGCTCACCCCGATCTCGTCCTGCGCGCCCACCCCGATTTGACGCTCTTGTCCTTCGGATCGGAGCGGGTCGACCCCTTCGCGATCGCTGATTCGCTGGCCACCAAGGGCTGGTACGTCGATCGGCAGTCCCCTCCCCCATCGCTGCATTGCACGGTGAACGCGGTGCACGATCAGGTGATCGACGAATTCGTGGCCGATCTGGCGGTGGCCGTGGGTGAGGCATCGGCGGCGGCGACTGCCGGTTCGGCCGGTGCCTACGGCACGGTCGACTGACCCCTCGCCTGATCCCGCGACTGACCCGATCGTGCCAACATGACAGGCATGAGCCTGCGTTTCGGAATCTTCATGCCGCCCATGCACAAGACCGGGATCAACCCGACCTTGGCCCTGCATCGCAATCTCCAATTGGTCGAGCACCTCGACCGCCTCGGCTACCACGAGGCCTGGATCGGCGAACACCATTCGGCCGGTTCCGAGTTGATCGCCTCACCCGAGGTGTTCATCGCGGCCGCGGCCGAACGCACCAAGCACATCAAGTTGGGAACGGGCGTCTCGTCGTTGCCCTACCACCACCCGTTCATGTTGGCCGATCGCATCGTCATGCTCGACCATCTGACTCGCGGTCGCATGATGTTCGGTGCCGGGCCCGGACAGCTCACGTCCGACGCGTACATGCTCGGTATCGATCCGATGACGCAGCGGCCGCGCATGGAGCAATCACTCGATGTGATCATGCGTCTGTTCCGGGGCGAGACCGTCACCGAGTCGACCGACTGGTACACGTGCAACGAAGCGGTGTTGCAGATGAAGCCGTACAGCAACTTCGACATCGTGGTCGCGTCGTCGATGTCGCCGTCGGGTTCGAAGTTGGCCGGTAAGTACGGTGTGGGCCTGCTGTCGATCGCCGCTACCGAGCCAGCGGCGTTCCAAGTGCTCGACTACAACCTCAAGGTGTGGGAGGACGAAGCCGCCCTCCACGGACACACCGTCGATCGCTCGAAGGCGCGACTCATGGGTCCGATGCACATCGCCGAGACCGAGAAGCAAGCGCGCGAGAATTGTCGTTACGGATTGCGTTGGGTCTGGGACTACTTGAGTCACATCATCCCGGTCGGCGACCCGAGTGCGCCGCCGCCGCCCGAAGACTTCGACGAGTGGGTCGACGAGGCCAACGATTCGGGCCGCATGGTGATTGGAACTCCCGAGATGGCCATCGCCCAGATCGAACGGCTCCTCGACAAGACCGGTGGCTTCGGTTGCTACATGTTCCTCGGCGCCGACTTGGCCGACTGGCACCAAACTCTCCGCTCGTACGAGTTGGTGGCCGAACGCGTCATGCCGTACTTCAACGATCAACTGTCGGCCCCGCAGGCGAGTTACGACCGCGTGGTGGGTGCCGGATCACGGTGGGTCGACGCGACGCTGGGTGCTCAACTCACCGCGATCGCCGACTACGAGGCGGTCAAAGCCGCGCGCTGATGCTTCGTCTCACTGACCGAACACGTGCGACGAGGCCGCCGCGACGAGATCGCCCAGTTCGGCGAGTTCGCTCTCGCTGAGCACCGACAGGTGACGGCCCATCAAGGTGTTGGTCAGGTTCTCGGCGTTGTCGAATGCCGCGCGATCGACGCTCGGTAGATCGCCGGTCCAGCCGAAGCGCTGAGCGGTCTCGGGCCCTCCGGTCGGGTTCGACAACACCGCCTGCAGCGGTGTGAGGCCATTGGCCAGAACGGCCACGATGTGCACGCAACCGCGGAGTTCGCGCAGCACGTGAAGCAATTGGTAGCAGCGTCCCGCGGCGTCGGACGGACGCGCTTGGGCGCGCCAACCAGCGAAGAGGGCCAGCCCGGTCGGGTCGGCCTGGTCGACGACGGTCGACAACAGATCGGCGAGGCGGGCCGCACCGTTCCAGCCGGCCAGTCGGGTCCTCCCCCACTCCTGGCAGCCGGCGGTGTACCGATCGGCAGCCGCGCGAGGAGCCTCGACCTGGGCGTTCCACATCTTCGACACCAGGTCCGGGGCGAAGAAGCCGAAGGCACTCACCACGACATCGGCGTGCACGTCACCGAGAACGCCACCGCGCCCCACCACGTAGTACACGAAGCCGTTCGGGTAGCCGGCGTCCTTGCCCGCGCCGAGGACGGAAGGGTCGAGCATGAAGCCGCCGCCGAGCATGCCAACGGGGGCGGCGATACGACGGGCGGTGTCGAGGGCAGTGGCTGTCGTCATGTCGGTCACTATGCCCCAAACCGGTCGGCCGGTCCCCATTCACCCGTCGATCGCGAGGTACGGTTCGGTTGTCGTTGAACCCACCGGGAGAGCAACGGTGCCGCCAGCACCGGGGCGCCGAAGGAGCAACCACCCCGGAATCTCTCAGGCAACCGGACCGGATGGGTGAGACAACGCTGGAAAGCGGTTCGCCGCAC
>VERK01000296.1 GCA_018882725.1 Actinomycetota bacterium
GGGTGAGTCTGATCACTGCGGCGGTGGGGATCGTGGTGCTGCGTGTGCGCCCCGACGCCAATCCCACGCGTCATGTTCCGTACTTGTTGGCCGATGCCGTGGGTCTCGGATCGTTCGCCGTGCTCGGGACCTCGATCGCTCTCGAGTCGGGTACATCAGCCTTCGTGGCCGTGTTCATGGGTGTCATCACCGGTGTGGGTGGAGGCGTGATTCGCGACATTCTCACCAACACCCAGCCGATGGTTCTGGTGGGTCAGGTGTACGCGGTGGCTGCTCTCATCGGATCGTTGACGCATGTGGGCCTCGATGCCGCGACCTCGCGCGAGGAGATCATCGTGTGGGTGCCGATGTTGGTGGTGGTCGCCGTGCGTGCGGTCGCCATTCGTTTCGACCTGCACTTGCCCCGTACGTCGAAGAACTGATTCAGCCCAGTCGAATCAGATGTCGGTCCGGTGTGGTGAACGCGCCGCCCACCATCAGACGACCCTCGCGATCGATCATCACGCTGAGCACGGCCGCGTCGAGTCGCTCGCTCCAGATCGCCGAAGTTTCGGCATCGATCGAGCCGTCGTCGTTCACGGCCATCAGCCAACTGTGCGGCGTGGTGAACCAGCCACCCACGGTGATGCGCCCTGATCGTTCGATGACCAACTTCTCGACGTAGCCGTCGAGGGATTCGCCGACCGCCGCCAAGAACGTCTGGTTGAACTCGTCATCGGGCGTGCCGTCGGCGGCGAAACGCGCCAGTGAGTTGGCCGGGGCCGTGAATTGGCCTCCGATCACGATTCGGCCGGTGGCGTCGATCTCCACCGTCGACACGTAGCCGGCCACGGCACCGTCGACTTGTGCGTTGAAGTCAGTGTCGAGCGTGCCATCCGAATTGAAGCGAGCCAGCGATGCGGTGGGTGTGCTGAATGCACCGCCCACGACGAAACCGCCGTCGGCATCCACGGCGACCGAGCCGATCGGAAGATTCACCGCATCACCCACGGCGGTGTTGAACGCCTGAATCGGTTCGCCGTTGGTGTCGAAGCGGGCGAGTGAGCGACTCGGAGTGGTGAACTGTCCTCCGACAACGATGTCACCGTTGCTCAACACGTCGATCGACACCACGCCACCGTCGATCGCCGTACCGATGGTGGCGTTGAACGCGGTGTCGAGCGTGCCGTCAGGGTTGAAGCGCGCCAGCCGGCTACTCGGCGCGGTGAAGTATCCGCCCACGAGAATCTTGCCATCGGCCTGAACCGCCACCGAGTACACGGCTTTGTCGATGACCTGGGCCACGTTGGTGTTGAACGCGGTGTCGGGGGTTCCGTCGGCAGCGAACCGGGCGAGTGAGCGGCTGGGTGTGGTGAAACCTCCACCCACCACGAGCTTGCCGTCGGCCTGAATCGCGATGGCACCCACCGTGTCGTCGAGTGCGGAGCCGGTCGAGAATTCGTCATCGACGCCGACCGACCGGGCCGAATCGTTCGAGCCCGAGCAGGCGACGGCCAACAAGGCGGTCAGTGCGACTGCGACGATGTGCGAACGAGTCCTCGACATTGGTCCCCCCAAACGCTGGGCGAACTCTAACCAGGTGGCGCGTGGCCGTTGTCGTGAGAGACTGGTGCCATGGAGCTGGTCCCCACCGTCGACATCTCGCACCCTTCGGCCACGTCGCTCGCCGCACTCGACGCTGCCTGTCGCGATCACGGGTTCTTCTTGCTGGCCGGGCACGGCCTCGACGACTTGATCGAACGTGCGTGGGACGAGACTCGCCGCTTCTTTGCCGCCGATCGCGCGATCAAGACCGCGATCGTTCGCGACCAGGAGAACCCCATGGGTTACTTCGATCGTGAACTCACCAAGCGCAAGCGTGATCACAAAGAGGTGTTCGACTTCGTCGATCCGTCGCACGGCTCGATCGATCAGCGCAATCGCTGGCCGCACTCGTTGCCCGGCTTTCGCGAGACGATGACCGAGTTGTTCGACGAGCTATCGGTTCTCACCGATCGCACCATGGTGCTCATTCATGACGCGCTCGGTCTGGGGGACGAGTCGCGTCGGCAGGTGGCCTGCAG
>VERK01000083.1 GCA_018882725.1 Actinomycetota bacterium
GTACTGCTCGACCCAGAAGGCCTCGATACTGGCGATCGAGTCGGCGAGGAACTGGTCGTAGTCCCGCGCCGGCTTGTCGTCGGGGACGACCAAGTCACTCGACGACACGAGGGTCAGATCGGAGTTGGCATCACCGCAAGCCGTCGACGTCGCGACGAGCAACACCAGTGCGGTCGCGACACCGGAGAGACGACGTGGTTTCACGACCCGGTGAGTTCGGCGAGAACTCCGTTCATGGCGTCGATCTCGGTGGATTGACCGTTGATCATCGATTGCGCCATCTCGGCGACATCGCGATTCCGGCCGTTCTCGATCACGTAGTCGGCCATCGCGATGCCGGCGCGGTGATGCTCGATCATCAAGGTGGCGAACGCGATCGATGCGTCGACCCCTTCGGCGGCCGCGAATGCGTCGAGTTCGTCCTGTGACGCCAAGCCTGGCATCTGGTCGATCGGGACGGGCATGCCCATCCACGCCATGGCGGTACCGGTGTCGTTGGCCTCGGTTTCCTTGAAGGCGCGCAGCAACTCGATCATGCGACCGACTTCCATCTGCTGCGCGTAGACGATCTCTTGTGCGAAGAGGCGCAAGCGAGGATGCGTCTCGTCACCCGATGTGAGGTAGAAGAACGCCATGTCGACCGCCTGCTCGTGGTGGTAGCGCATGTCTTGCAAGAACCCGACATCGGCTCGGTTGTACGACGGCGAAGCGTTTCGGTCGCCGACGAAGTAGCCGATTCCGACTCCGAGGATGAGGGCGGCCAGACCCAGGGCGATGAAGTTCAGCGGGTTCTGCCACCACGGCAGAACGATCTCGTCGTCGAGATCGTTGACCTCTACATCTTCCATGCCTCCAGCGTGTCACAACCTGAGTAACGAAGCGAGATGTCGGTAAGGCATCGGTCACCGCATGAGTGGTAATTTCTCCGCAGTTCGTCGCGTTCGTGACGTCCGTCGCAGTGGGAGAACCGAAACATCGTGTCCGAAACCGCTTCACCTTCAAGTCGGGAGAACCTGCTCGACGTCTCCGGTGTCACGGTGACGTTCGGCGGAATCGTCGCTCTCGACGGCCTGTCGTTCGCCATCAAACCTGGTCAGATCTGCGGTCTCATCGGACCCAACGGTGCCGGCAAGACCACGATGTTCAACGTCGTCAGCCGCATCTACCAACCGTCGAGCGGGTCGGTGGTGTTCGACGGCAAGGATCTGTTGTCGGTGCCGGCCCACGAGATCGCCCACCTCGGAATTGCTCGCACGTTCCAGAACCTCGCGCTGTTTCCCACCATGTCGTTGCTCGAGAACGTGATGGTGGGTGCTCACAGTCAGGGCAAGATCGGGTTCGTTCGTTCGATTCTGCGCATCGGCGCGGCGCGCGAGAACCGCGAACTGCGCGATTGGTCGGGAGATCTGCTCACTCAGTTGGGTCTGGGCCCTCTCATGTTCCGCCCGGCGATGGGTCTGCCGTTCGGCACCCTCAAGCGCCTCGAGATCGCCCGCGCTCTGGCCGCGCGGCCGCGGTTCTTGCTCATGGACGAACCGGCCGCCGGACTCACCCACGCCGAGGTCGACGAACTCGGCGACACCGTGGTGTCCATTCGCGAGCAGTTCGATCTCACCGTGCTGTTGGTCGAACACCACATGTCGATGGTCATGAAGATCTCCGACCACGTGGTGGCCATGGAATTCGGACGCAAGATCTCCGAAGGAACTCCGTCCTTCGTGCAGAACGACCCGAAGGTCGTCCAGGCGTATCTGGGGGTGGACGCATGAGCCTGTTGTCGATTTCGGATCTCGCCGCCGGATACGGCCCCCTCGAAGTGCTTCACGGCTTCGATCTCGAAGTGAATCAAGGCGAGATCGTCGTGATCCTGGGGGCCAACGGCGCGGGCAAGACCACCACCATGCGCGCGATCTCCGGAATGATCGCGCGCCGCGGACGTATCGAATTCGACGGCCAGGACATCTCTTCGTCGAGCCCCGACTCGATCGTGCGCCTCGGTATCGCCCAAGTTCCTCAGGGGCGCGGAACGTTCGCCGACCTCACCGTCGAAGAAAACATGTTGGCCGGTGCGTACGTTCGCCGTGACGAGGTGCAGGCCGACGTCGAGCGCTGGTTCGATGTGTTCCCGCGTCTTCGCGAGCGACGTGCGCAACGGGCGGGGTCGTTGTCGGGTGGTGAGCAGCAGATGCTGGCCATCGCGCGAGCGCTCATGAGCCGCCCACGGCTACTTCTCTGCGATGAGCCGAGCCTCGGTCTGGCGCCGCTCATCACTCAAGAGTTGTTCGGAGTCCTGAAGCGACTCAATGCCGAGGAGGGTCTGTCGATTCTTCTCGTCGAGCAAAATGCGAACTTGGCCCTCAAGGTCGCTCATCGCGTCTACTTGTTGGAAACCGGCAACGTGGTGTCATCTGGATCGGCGGCCGAACTCGCGGCCGACGACAGCATCCGAAAGGCCTACCTGGGGTCCTGACATGGAACGACTACTTCAATACGTTTTCGACGGCCTGTCGCTCGGATCCATCTACGCCCTGCTCGCCCTCGGCCTGGTCGTCGTGTTCCGTGGCACCGGACATCTCAACTTCGCGCAGGGCGAGATGGCCATGATCTGCACGTTCTTCACCTGGCAGTTCCACGCGTGGGGCCTGCCCTTGGTGGTGTCGGTGCTCCTCGGCATGGTCGCCGGATTCGTCCTCGGTGCCGGCGTCGAGGTCTCGCTCATCCGACGGGTCGCCAAGAAATCCGAAGCTGGGGTCTTCGTCGTCTCGATTGCGATGTTCCTCGGCTTCAACTCGTTGGCCGGAATGATCTGGGGCAACCTGCCGCCCGAAGAGATGCCCAGCCTCTTCCCGGACGAACCCGACGACTTCGTGAAGATCTTCGGGGCCGTCTGGCGTTACGAGTACATCGGAATCATGATCGTCGCGCTCTTGCTGATGGGCCTGCTCTTCTTGCTCTTCGCCAAGACGAAGTTCGGACTGGCCATGCGCGCCGTTGCGAGCAACCCCGAGTCGGCCCGTTTGGTCGGAATTCCGACGGGCGTGGTTCTGGCCGCATCGTGGGGCATTGCCGCTGCAATGGGCGCGCTGTCGGGCGCGATGGTCGGCGGTCTCGCCGGTGAGCTCACGTCGCTCCTCATGTTCACGCCGTTCATCTACGCCTCGGCGTCAGCCACCCTCGGCGGCTTCGACAGTCCGGGAGGTGCGGTGATCGCCGGACTTCTCATTGGCGTGGGCGAGCAACTCGCAGCCGGTTACGCCCCCGGTTGGATCGGACAAGAGCTGCGTCTGGGCGTGGCGTTGGTGACGATCTTCGTGGTGCTGTTGTTCAAGCCGTCGGGTCTCTTCGGATCCACCAAGGTCGAGCGGGTGTAGGTGCAGTCATGGTGAAGGTCAATCAAGGTTCCCCACAGCACTGGGCTCTTCGTACTCTCGGAGTGGCGCTCATCGCACTGGTCGTCGTCTGGGTTCCGACGCAGATGTCCACTTCGCGAATCGGACAGTTCTCCGATGCTTTCGTCCTCATCATCGCGGCCATGTCCCTGAACCTCGTTCTCGGCTTCACCGGACAGATCTCCATCGGTCACTCGGCGTTTTTCGGAATCGGCGGCTACACCGCGGCGATCTTGATCAAGGACCATGGTTGGAGTCCGGGCTACACGTTCTACGCCGCTGCCGTCATCGCGTTTGTCGTGGGTTGCCTCATCGCCTTGCCGGCTCTGCGCATCAAGGGCATCTACCTGGCGCTCGTGACTCTGGCCGTGGCCGTTCTGTTTCCGACTTTGGTCAAGTGGAAGAAGCTCGCCTGGCTCACCGACGGCGCCAAGGGCATCGACAGCGTTCGATACGACGAAATTCCTGTCTGGCCGATCCTCGGCGAGTTGAAGGGTCGCGATGGCCGCGCGGTGTTCGCCTATTGGCTCGCGTTCGTGTTGCTCGTCATCACCTATTTGGTGTGTCGCGGCCTCGTGAAGAGTCGGTTCGGTCGGTCGCTGGTGGCCATTCGCGACAACGAGACGGCGGCCGCGGTCATGGGAGTCAACTTGACGGTCACCAAGGTGCTCGTGTTCGGTGCATCGGCTGCTCTCTGCGCTCTGGCCGGTGTCCTGTCGACTCTGCGCACGGGTGTGATCACTCCGGAGGGCCAGTACGTCACACTGTTGGGGTCCATCGTTTTCTTGCTGATCATGGTCGTGGGTGGAGCCGGAACCCTGTGGGGGCCCATCGTTGGCGGTCTCGTGTACGTGTGGCTCGACAACACCACGCGTGGGTTCGGCTCGGAAAGCGACGGCGTGATCGGCTTCTTGTTCGGCTGGTCCGATCAGTCGCCGGCCACGTTGATCCTGGGCCTGGCCTTGGTGATCATCATGTTCGCCGCACCGTACGGTTTGGTTGGCCTCATCAAGCGTTTGTGGGCCAAGGTCGTCATCGTGGTGCCCAAGCCGGCTGGAACGTCACTCCCCACGACGGGTCACTGAACATTCGTTTTCCCTACACTTCGTGACCGCTGGCAACCCGTCGGCATTCACAGACCCGCACCATCCGGTGCACCCCCTGGGGAGGAACATGAAGCGCACATCAACCCGCGTGTTCGCATTGGCCTTGGCCAGCGCGCTCACCATCGCGGCGTGCGGTGGCGACGACGAGGGCTCCTCGTCGACCGAAGCCCCCGCCGCCTCCGAGGCTCCGTCAACCGAAGCCCCGTCGACGGATGCTCCGTCAACGGAAGCGCCGGCTGCTGGCTGGGCCGTCAACACCGACGACTGCGTCGACCCCGATGCCGCCAACGCGCCCATCGAGGGAACCATCAAGATCGGCAGCGCCATGCCGTTGTCGGGTGGCCCCGCTGCCACCGCCTTCGCTCCGGTGAAGGACGGCTTCGAGGCCTACATCCAGTGGGCCAACGAGAACAAGATTCTCGGTGACATCACCATCGAAGCCCAGATCGAGGACGACCAGTACAACAAGGACCTCACGCCGGGCGCTGTCGAGAAGTTGCTCGACGCCGGCACGAACGTGTTCTCGGGAATCATCGGTTCGCCGAACAATGCCGCGGTGCGCGACCTTCTCAACGAAGAGTGCTACCCGCAGTTGAACGCCCTCACCGGCTCGCCGGCCTGGGGTGACGCCGAGAACTACCCGTGGACCACGGGCATCCTCATTCCCTACACCGTCGAGGCCAAGGCCTACGCCGCCCTGATCGCCGATCAGTTCCCGGCTGGCGCCAAGGTTGCGTTGTTCTACGTGAACAACGAGTTCGGCCAGGTGTACGCCGAAGCGTTCAAGGAGATCGCTCCCGAGTTCAACATCGAGCTCGTCGACGAGCAGACCATCGAAGCAACCGATGCCGCTCCGCCGACCGCTCAGGTGAACTCGATCGCGAGCAACGCTCCCGACGCGATTCTGGCCGTGCCGTTGGGTGCTGGCTGCGCGACCTTCCTCGCTGAAGTCGCCAACGCCAAGGCTGCGAACGCCGGATGGAATCCGAGCATGTTCATCACCGCAACCTGCGCGTCGTCGCTCATTCTCGGCCTGGCCGGCCCGGCCGCCGACGGTCTCTACACCGCCAACAACCTGGTCGACGTCCTCGATCCGGAAGTGGCTGCGCAGCCGGCCGTGGCCGAGTACATCGCCTTCATGGAGGGTCTCGGCAAGGCTGACATCGTCACTACCGCGGCCGCCGGTTGGCACACCGCCGAAGTGACCGTGCTCATCCTGAAGGCCGCGCTCGAGTCAGAGGCCGGATTGACCCGCGCTTCGATCATCAACGCGGCTCGCGCCTTCAACCAGGCCACGACGTTCACGCGTCCGGGCATCACGTTGAAGATGAGCGGCGTGGAGGACCAGTTCCTCGCCGAGTCGCTGCAGGTCATCCAGTACGACGCGGAGACGAAGCTGTTCACCGACATCGGCGAACTCATCACCGACTTCGAGAGCTGATTCCGGTTTCACCGAAGTGAGAGAGCCCGCCCGAAAGGGCGGGCTCTTTTGCATTCCGGGTTCGTCGAGGACGGTCAGCCGGTGACTTGGCCGTCGACCACGGTGATCTCGCGATCGCCAGTGATCTCGACGATGAACTCCCATTCGTCACCGTCATTGTCGACCGCCGAGCACGAGAACTGCGTTCCCTCTTTCTCGGATGACGGTTGCTCGCACACCGCATCCGAGAAGCGATATCCGGCCTCCTCGGCCAGCGAATCGCTCTCGAGGTACTTCTCGGATTCCTTGCGGTAGTCGGCCGGACTGGCCGAACAGGCCGTCATGAACATCACGCAACCGGCGATGGCGAAGATCGCTCGTTTCATGATCAGTACAACTCCTCGTTGGTGGCGATGGGTCGGCGGGCCCGACGAATCGTGTCGATGGTCAGGGCTACGAGCGCGATCCACACGAGGGAGAAACCTACGACACGGCTGGTGGTGAGGGTCTCGTCGTACGCGAGCCATCCGAGCAAGAAGTTGATCACCGGAACCGAGTACTGCATGGGGCCGATGACCGTCATCGGAATGCGTTGGGCGGCGTAGGCGAACATCATGAGCGGGATCGCGGTGATCACTCCGAGGAACGCGATGAGGATCCAGTCGACCGCGCTGGCCGTACGCACGACGCTGTCGGCGTACTGCAGGTGCCAGATGATCAACCCCACTGCGGGCACGGTGATCACCATGGTCTCGACGGTGAGGCCCTCGATGGGCGACAGCGGGATCTGCCGCTTCAGATACCCGTACGTGGTCCAGCTCGCCGCGATCAAGAGTGCATAGACCGGCACCCGTCCGTAACTGAACGTGAGGACCACCACCGACGACAGGCCGAGTAGAGCCGTCAATCGCTGGACCGGCTGCAGTTGCTCCCCGAGAACCTTGACGCCGACCAGCATGGCTCCGAGTGGAGAGATGAAGTAGCCGAGCGCGGCTTCGATCACGTGGCCTTCGCTCACGACGATCACATACGAGGTCCAGTTGACCAACAACACGATTGAGGCCAGCGCAACCGGTTTCGTGAGTCGACGCTCGCGAACGTCGGCGATCAGGGATAGCAATCGTCCGCGCCACGACATGATCACCACGAGGAGCACCACCGACAACACCACGCGGTAGCCGATCAGTTCGACCGGCGAGTACTCCTTGAGGGCTTTCCAGTAGACGGTGAGAAAGCCCCACACCACGTACGCCGTCATCCCCGAAGCGGCACCGCGACGATCGATCGCCGCGGTGTTACGAGTGGGCTCGGTGGCTGCGGAAGTCACTCGATCTTCCTAGCAGCCCACCCTCGCCGGAGCGGGTTCTCTCGGTGCGAGTAGCGTCGTATTCGTGACCGAGCGCATCGAATCCGCCCCCGAGTGGGCCGCCGTTCGTTCACTCGTGAAGTCGGTCGATCTCGCCGCTGAGTTCTCGTCGGATTCGCGGCGGGCCGAAGACTTCACCATGCGGGTGGGCGATCTTTTGATCGACACCTCGAAGAACCTCTGGACTCGCGAGATTCGCACGGCCCTCGCTGAAGTCGCACGGCGAGCCGATGTCGCAGAAGCGTGGCGTCGACTCCGGGGTGGTGAGATCGTCAACGAATCGGAGGCTCGTCCGGTGGCGCACTGGGCTCTACGAGTGCCGGTGGGTTCATCTGCGGTGGTGGCCGGCCGTGACGTGTCGACCGACGTGCACGAGGTTCTCGGTGCTGTCAGTCGGTTCGCCGACGACATTCGCTCCGGCCGTCGGACCGGTGCAACGGGTCAACTCTTCACCGATGTGGTCAACATCGGAATCGGTGGGAGCGATCTCGGCCCGGCCATGGCGTACGACGCGCTGCGCGCTTTCCGCACGGGCCCGCGCTGCCACTTCGTCTCCAACGTCGACCCGGCCAACACCCGAGCCGTTCTCCACGGCCTCGACCCGGCTCGAACGCTCGTGATCGTGTCGTCGAAGACGTTCACCACCGCCGAGACCATGGCCAATGCGGTGGCGGTTCGTGAATGGATCGTCGATGGCCTGGGAGCGGGCGCCGTTTCGTCCCACTTGGTCGCCGTCACCACCAACACACGAGCAGCGGCGTCGTTCGGTGTCGACCCGGCGAACGTCTTCGGTTTCTGGGACTGGGTGGGCGGACGGTACTCACTTGGTTCGGCCATCGGCTTGTCGTTGGTGATCGCCGTCGGCCCGGTGGCGTTCGGCGAGATGCTGGCGGGAATGCACCTCGTCGACGAGCACGTGAGTCAGTCGGTCGATCAACCACTCGCCAACGCGCCGCTCGTCCACGCCGTGCTGTCGATCTGGTACTCCAACTTCTTGGGTGCCGAGACGCGAGCGATCGTGCCCTACGCGCACGATCTGCATCGCCTTCCCGCATATCTTCAGCAACTCGACATGGAGTCGAACGGCAAGTCGGTCGATCGAGTCGGTCGCAATGTTGCGTTGTCCACCGGACCCATCGTGTGGGGTGGGCCCGGCACCGATGGTCAGCACGCGTACTTCCAGCTCCTGCACCAGGGCACGCATCTCGTGCCGATCGACTTCATCGGGTTCGCCCGACCGGTCGACGGCGACCAAGAGCGTCACGATGCACTCATGGCCAACTTGTTCGCGCAGTCACAAGCGCTGGCTTTCGGGCGACCGCTCGACGCGTCTCTGCCGAGCGCTGAACACCGGGTGTTCACGGGCAATCGACCCAGCACGGTCATCCTGGCGCCCGCACTCACTCCGTCGGTCCTCGGCCAACTGATCGCGTTCTACGAACACTCGGTGTTCTTCCAAGGTGCGGTGTGGGGGATCAACAGTTTCGATCAATGGGGTGTCGAGCTGGGCAAGGACGTCGCGCACGGAATCGGTCAAGAACTGGTGGACGGCCGCCATCACGTGAGCGACCCGGCCACCCGTCGCCTGATCGAGTGGTACCGCTCCCACCGTCACAGGTCCGTGGAATAATCCCTAGAC
>VERK01000297.1 GCA_018882725.1 Actinomycetota bacterium
TAGTGACGATTGGGCAGTACCCTCACCGTCGGAGGTGTCCGAGTACCTGGTGGACTCCGCCGCCTTCAAAGCGGTTGGAACGGGTGAACCCCGTTCGGCGGGTTCGATTCCCGTCCACCTCCGCCAATCTGCGACGGATCCCGTCCACCTCCGCCAACGCCGAAGTCGGATGATGCTTACTTCTGGACGGCCTCGAAGGCCGCGCTCACGAGCGACGTGCCGCGGAAGTCGCCCACGAGGCCATCGAGCATGTTGTTCATCACGTACACGACCGTGAGGTTCAAGTCGAGATCGTTGACGACCGTCGAACCTCCCCAACCTCCCCAGAAGCAGGCACGGCGATCGGTCGGTAGATGCGGCACGGTTTCGTTCGGCAGTCCGTAGCCGATACCGAACTTCACCGGGGCCATCAACACGTCGTCGTGTCCATCGGCTTGAACGCGGAAGATGTTGTCGATCGTCTTCTGCGACAACAGACGCTTACCTTTCACCACACCGCCGTTGCTGATCGCACTCTGCGACCACGCGAGCGAACGCGCGTTGCCGTGTCCGTTGGCGGCGCCGATGTCGGCCTGGCGCCATTCACTCGTCCACGATGCCTCGGCACCCGGCGCCGGACCGGTGAACGTCTTCACCACGACCGAGTTCGGATCGAGAGCACTCATGTCGATGGGCAGGGGAGGGGGAGGAATCACGTTCGACACTCGACCGAACTCACTCGGTGCCAAACCGATGTGGAAGTCGAGATCGAGAGGCTTGGCCACTTCGTCGCGGAAGAACTCTCCCAACCTCTTGCCCGTGATGCGTCGGATCACTTCACCCACCAGATGACCTTGGTTCAGTGCGTGATAACCCGAATGCGTACCGGGCTCCCACCACGGAGCCTGAGCGGCCAACTTCGCGGTCGACTTCTCCCAGTCGTACAAGTCGTCGACCGTGACGGGCTGTTCCCAACCCGAGACGCCAGAGGTGTGCGACAACAGGTGTCGAACCAGCACCTTCTCTTTGCCGTTCGCGGCGAACTCGGGCCAATACGTGGCCACCGGTGCGTCGAGATCGAGTTGACCGCGATCGGCGAGCATGAGTGCGCAGAGCGCCATCTGCGTCTTGGTGCTCGACCACACGTTGGTGATCGTGTCCTTGCCCCATGGCGCTGAGTGCTCTTTGTCGACCCAACCGCCCCACATGTCGACCACCATCTCGCCGTTGTGCACCACGGCAACCGAGGCGCCGACGTCGGCACCCGAGTCGATATTGGCGGACAAGATGTCGCGCAACGCGGAAAAGCGTTGGTCGCAGGACCCGTGAATTTCAGCCATGTTCTCCCCCTCGCTGTGGGAAGAACGCTAGTTGATGAAGATCAGACTGCGAGCAAGTCGCGTGCGCCGGTGTCGCTCGACGGGTGGCGCAGCTTGCTCATGGCGCGGGCCTCGATCTGGCGGATGCGCTCACGCGTGAGGTTGAAGTGCTCGCCGACTTCTTCGAGAGTGCGCGGCTCGCCGCGGTCGAGCCCGAAGCGCAGCTTCAGGATCTCGCGCTCGCGCTCGTCGAGGGGAGCGAGCAGACGCTGGATCTCTTCGGGAAGCAGCGCAGTGGCTGCCATCTCGAACGGACTTTCAGCCGAACGATCTTCGACCACGTCGCCGAGTTCGGCATCGCCGTCCTCGCGAAGCGGCTCGCTGAGCGACAACGGTTCGGCGGCGAAGCGCAATGCCTCGGTGACCTTGTCTTCGGGCATCTCGACTTCTTCGGCCAGTTCGCGCAGCGTTGGCTGACGACCGAACTTGAGCTCGAGGCGCGAGCGAGCCTTCTGCAGGCGAGCGAGGGTGTCACCGGCATGGACTGGCAGACGAATGGTGCGACCCGTGTTGGCGATACCACGCGTGATGGCCTGGCGGATCCACCACGTGGCGTAGGTGGAGAACTTGAAGCCCTTGCGCCAGTCGAACTTCTCGACGGCGTGCATGAGGCCGAGGTTGCCCTCTTGGATGAGGTCAAGCAGCGGCAGGCCCGACGCCTGATACTTCTTGGCGATCGACACCACGAGGCGGAGGTT
>VERK01000298.1 GCA_018882725.1 Actinomycetota bacterium
CGCTCGACGAGATCGTGCTCGCGGCCGGTGGCCGTCACTACCTCGCCAAGGATGCGCTGCTCGGCCCGGACGCTGTCCGCGCCGGCTACCCACGTCTGGCCGAGTGGCAAATCGTTCGTCATCGGCTCGATCCGCAGCGGAGTTTCCGCAGCGATCTGTCTCGTCGCCTCGAGCTCGTGGAGTGAAGATGTTGAACGCCGCCGGAGAACCACAGAACATCGTCGTGCTCGGTGGTTCGAGCGACATCGGAGTTGCCATTGCGCGTCGGCTGGCTGCGCCGTCCACCAAGTCGATCGTGTTGGCCTGCCGTCGCCCAGAAGACGCTCCCACCGACGGGCTACGCCGACCCGGTCTGACCGTCGACGCGGTTTCGTTCGATGCGGTCCGAGTCGAACATCACGCGACGTTCGTCGATTCGTTGGCATCGTCCCTGGGCGACATCGACGTCGTCGTTCTCGCCTTCGGTCAGCTCGGAGAACAGTCACGCTTCGACGACGATCCGGTGGCCGCGGCCGATCTCGTGACCGTCAATTTTGCCGGCGCGGTCTCGGTCTTGCTGGCCGTCGCGCGCGTGATGCGTCGACAAGGCCACGGACGCATTGTGGTGTTGTCGAGCGTGGCGGGTGAACGAGTCCGCCCGGCCAACATGGTGTACGGATCCACCAAGGCAGGATTGGACGGTTTCGCCCTGGCCCTCGGCGATTCACTCGTCTCGTCCGGAGTCTCGGTCCTCGTCGTGCGTCCCGGCTTCGTGCGCAGCGCGATGACCCAGGGGATGGACGCCGCGCCGTTCGCCACCACACCCGATGCCGTGGCCGATGCGACAGTGAAGGCGTTGCGAGCCGGCCGTCGCATCGTGTGGGTGCCCGGAGTGCTGCGTTACGTGTTCATGGTGCTGAGGCACCTGCCCGCGCCGTTATGGCGGCGGCTTCCTCTGGGCTGAAGCCCTCGCCGGGTGGGGCTGGACGTCCGTTACAGGTCGGTGTGCACGTGCCGTCGGGACGCGGAGGCACCGGAACCAACACTTCCACGGCGTAGTCGACCCGCGGTTCGTACGGTGGGTCGTACGGACCGATGCCGTCACCCTTCTCACACCTCTGGTACAGGCGAATCACATCGGCTTGATACGAACCACGCAAACAGAACGACGCCTCGACCACCTGGTTGGGCTCGTCCGACCCGAACACGATCGAGTCGTTGGGTTCGATCCAACCGCTCCAGAACCGAGTGAGAACGAGCCAGTCGGCGCTGGCCACATCGGCGCTCAGGCGTGAGCCCTCGGAGTTGGCCAGACCAGGATCCATCTCGATGAAGTAGGTGGCCGGATCGAGCTCGGGGAACAGGTAGTAGAAGAACACGTCGCTGTACGCCGTCTGGCGCAGATCGACCGGACCGACGAACAACCGCTGTCCGGGACGCGCCTGCGCGTCGAGATCGGCGATCACTTCCAGGCTGGCCTTCCACGGACGGGTGTCGCCGAGGTGGAATGTGCGACCGTTGCGTTCGACCGTGAGGGTCGACAGATCACCGCTCACGCTGCGTACCACGAGATCTCCGTACGTGCGCAAGGTGAAGAATGGAGCGACGATCGCCAACGTGACGACCAGTGAGCCACCGGCGATCCAGGTACGCACGGTCGGATGAATCGTGGGAGTGCGACGACGAACGATCTCGACCACGGCGATGACGGCGAGTGGCCACGACACCATCGCCACCCAGTTGAAGTGAGCCGAATCTGGTCGCTGAAGGGCTTGAGGCAGGATGCCAACACCGAACAACGCCGGAGCGAGAAGGGCGATGCGACGTGTCGGTTCGAGTCGACGGGCGACGAGCACGACGCCGACGGCGATGATTGGAAGTGCGAAGAACCACACGAACAACTGCTTGGGTGCACCGATGTGAGGAAGTCCCCACCACGGCGCGAACTTTTCACCGATCACCTGGAGGGCACCGTCGAGATGGTCCCAACTCGGCGGTCGTGGCAATTCGCGTCCACCGCGTAGATCGAAGACCGGCTCGAGCACCATGCCACGCACAACGGCGGTGGGTCCGGCT
>VERK01000084.1 GCA_018882725.1 Actinomycetota bacterium
GTCGTGGCAAGTGACGAGACGCCCGATGTCGAGGCCCTGCGGTCCACCGTCGCGGCCCTCGACAAGGAGATCGACGCCCTGCGACGCCGGCTCGCCGACGCCCCCTTGCGCATGCGGCAGCTCGAGGAACGTCTGCTCGAGACCAAGGGGTTGTTGGCTCAGGAATCGGCCAAGAACGAAAAGTTGAGTTTCACGCTGCGCGAGGCCCGTGAACACATCGCCAACCTGCGCGACGAAGTCGACAAACTGTCGCAGCCACCGTCGGCGTACGGGGTTGTGGTCGGACGCAACGACGACGACACCGTTGACGTGCTGGCCAACGGCCGCAAGATGAAGGTGAACGTGCATCCCGACGTCGACCTCGACGTGCTCGAGTTGGGTGCCGAAGTCGTGCTCAACGAAAGTTTCAATGTCGTGAGTTCGCGTCGACCGGAAGGTCACGGTGACGTCGTCACGATCAAGGAGATCCTCGACGACGGTGTTCGAGCGATCGTCGTGGGTCGGGCCGACGAGGAGATCGTGTGCGAATTGGCCGATGCGCTCCGCGGCGTACACCTCCGCAGCGGTGACACCGTTCGGCGCGAGCCGCGTTCGAACATGCTGCTCGAGAAACTGCCGCGACCCGAGGTGGAGGACCTTCTCCTCGAAGAGGTTCCCGACATCGCCTACACCGACATTGGCGGACTCGATCAGCAGATCGAGCAGATCGCTGATGCGGTGGAGTTGCCGTTCCTGTACCAGGACCTCTTCGCCGAGCATCACCTTCCGGCGCCGAAGGGCATCTTGTTGTACGGCCCGCCAGGATGCGGCAAGACCCTCATCGCCAAGGCGGTGGCCAACAGCCTGGCCAAGAAGGTGGCAGCGCGCACCGGCGACGAAAAGGGACGCAGTTACTTCATCAACATCAAGGGCCCCGAACTTCTCAACAAGTACGTGGGCGAAACCGAGCGGCAGATCCGCCTGGTGTTCCAGCGGGCTCGTGAGAAGAGCGAGGAGGGCTGGCCGGTCATCGTCTTCTTCGACGAGATGGACTCGATGTTCCGCACCCGTGGTTCGGGTATCTCGTCCGACATGGAGTCGACCATCGTTCCGCAGCTGCTCGCCGAGATCGACGGCGTCGAAGGTTTGCGCAACGTCATCGTGATCGGTGCGACCAACCGCGAAGATCTCATCGACCCGGCCATTCTCCGACCGGGCCGCCTCGACGTGAAGATCAAGATCGAACGTCCCGATGCCGGCGCCGCCCGCCAGATCTTCTCGCGCTACCTCACTTCGGAAATCCCGATCGCGGCTTCCGAGATCGAAGCGGCCGGCTCGATCGAGTCGGCCATCGGCTCGATGATCGATCGCACGGTCGCCGAGATGTACCGCGACGACGAAGACAACCGATTCCTCGAGGTCACCTACGCGAACGGCGACAAAGAAGTGCTCTTCTACCGGGACTTCTCGTCAGGAGCGATGATCGAGAACGTGGTGCGCCGAGCCAAGAAGTTGGCCATCAAGCGGGTCATCGCGGGCGGAGAGCGTGGTGTCACCACGACCGACCTCGTCGATTCGATCCGCCAGGAGTTCCGCGAGCACGAAGATCTACCCAACACCACCAATCCCGACGATTGGGCGCGTATCTCGGGCAAGAAGGGTGAGCGAATCGTGTTCATCCGCACTCTGGTGAACGAGGGCAAGGCCTCGGCCGGCAAGGCTGGCGGCCGGGCGATCGAGCGCACCGCCACCGGCCAGTACCTCTGATCCATGGCCATTCCCAAGGTCGTCGGCATCGAGACCGAGTACGGGATTCTCGTCAAAGGTGGTGAGTCGAATCCGGTGCTCGCGTCGTCGGTGCTCATCAACGCATACGTGGCGGCCACATCGCCCCGAATCTGTTGGGATTTCGACGATGAGCGTCCGAGTTCGGATGCGCGCGGTTTCAGTCTGGACGGCGGGCCCGACGTGGAGATGCACCTCGTCAACTCGGTGCTCACCAACGGCGCTCGCTACTACGTCGACCACGCTCACCCGGAAATCTCCACTCCTGAGTGCCGTGGAATTCGCGAGGCGGTGGTCTACGACCGTGCCGCCGAAGAGATCGTCCGCCGCTCGATGGAGTATTCGCGGTCGGTGCTCGCCGACGACGTCGAATTGCTTCTGTACAAGAACAACAGCGACGGCAAGGGAAACAGCTACGGCTGTCACGAGAACTACCTCATCGATCGCGGTGTTCCGTTCGGTCGATTGGTCGCCGACATCACGCCGCACTTCGTCACGAGACAGGTCTTCACCGGGGCTGGCAAAGTGGGCTCCGAAGAACCCGGCACCTCCGCGGCGGACGTTCCGTTCCAGATCAGCCAGCGGGCCGACTTCTTCGAAGAGGAAGTGGGTCTCGAAACCACCCTGAAGCGTCCGATCGTCAACACTCGCGACGAACCTCACTGCGACCCGGTGAAGTACCGCCGTCTACACGTGATCGTGGGTGATGCGAACATGTCGGAGGTCGCCACCTACTTGAAGTTGGGCACCACTGCGATCGTGCTCACCATGATCGAGGACGACACGTTCCCGAGCGACCTGGCTCTGGCGAACCCGGTGCCGGCCATCCGCATCGTGAGTCACGATCCTTCGCTCACGCGAACGATCGGCTTGCGTGACGGTCGCCGGATGACCGCGCTCGACGTTCAGTGGTCGATTCTGGAAGCGGCCCGGCGACACCAGAAGAAGCGTGGGTTCGACTCGGTTGAGGACGCGGACGACGTTCTGAATCGGTGGGAGCAGGTGTTGGCCGGTCTGGCGTCCGATCGGTCGACCGTGGCGGACGTGGTCGATTGGGTGGCCAAGGAACGGGTGGTCCGTGCGTACGCCGATCGACACTCGATCGAGGGATACGACGTCCGGCTGAAGGCCCTCGATCTTCAGTACCACGACATGCGTCCCGAAAAGTGCATCGCGTCACGGCTCGGATTGCGCACGATCGTGGGAGCCGACGAGGTGCGAACGGCCATGACCGAACCACCCGACACCACGCGCGCGTACTTCCGCGGCCGTCTACTGGCCAAGTGGCCCCAGAGTGTGGTGGCGGCCAACTGGGACAGTGTGGTTCTCGACGTGGGCCGCGATCCGCTGCGCCGGGTTCCGATGATGGAGCCGCTCCGCGGTACACGCGAACTGGTCGGATCGTTGATCGATTCGAGCGACAGTGTGGTCGAACTCGTCACGCGCCTGGGGGCCGCTCCCGAGATGTGACCGGCCCGTTTGGGTGGCAGGATGGGGGCGAGGAGAGCCATGGCCGAACGAGTTCACAAGCAGACCCCATCGTCCGAGCGTCGTTCCGACGCGGGCACCGAGAACGTCGCCGAGCCGGTCACGGAGACCGGCGAAAAGTTGAAGGCCGAACTCGACGACCTTCTCGACGAGATCGACGAAGTGCTCGAAACCAATGCCGAAGACTTCGTGAAGTCGTACATCCAGAAGGGTGGTGAGTGACGGGTGAAGGTCCCGTTGTTCACATCGGGCGACGATCCGGGGAGCGACTTCTCGGCGCTGTTGCGTCGTGTCGGTCTCGATCCGTTCCAGGCTCCGTCCGGTCCGGCGGCCAACCTCGCCCCGCACGCCACCACCGTGTTGGCGGTGCGCTTCGCCGACGGTGTGGTCATGGCCGGTGATCGTCGCGCCACCATGGGCAATCGCATCTCGAATCGCGAGATGGAGAAGGTCGTGCCCGCCGATCGCCACAGCGGCGTGGCGATCTCCGGAACCGCCGGAGTCGCCATGGACATGATCAAGCTCTTCCAGTTGCAGCTCGAGCACTACGAGAAGCTCGACGGCCGCCCCATCAGTCTCGAAGGCAAGGCCAATCAACTGTCGCAGATGGTTCGCGCCAATCTCGGTGCGGCCATGCAAGGTCTGGTCGTCGTTCCGATCTTCGCCGGATACGACCCGCTCCGGGGCACGGGGCGATTGTGGGATTTCGACATCACCGGAGGCCGTTACGAAGAGCGCGAGTTCGTCGCCACGGGTTCAGGTGGCGGCCCGGCCTCGACGGTGCTCAAGGTGGGGTATCGCCCCGGCCTGGCTTCGGCCGAGGCGGTCGAGTTGGCCTGCCGCGCTCTGTGGGAGGCGGCCGAAGTCGACAGCGCTACCGGTGGACCCGATGCGTTGCGCGGCATCTACCCGGTGGTCGCCACCATCACCGCCGATGGCTGGCTGCGGATCTCCGACGACGTGTTGGCCACGGTCTTCGCGGCCATCGCCGACGGTCAACGAGCACGAGGTTCAACATCATGAACATGCCGTTCTACGTCGCTCCCGAGCAGATGATGAAGGATCGGGCCGACTACGCGCGCAAGGGCATCGCGCGCGGCCGCGCTCTCGTGGCAGTTCAGTATCTCGACGGCATCTTGTTGGTGGCCGAGAACACGTCCAACACCTTGCGCAAGATCAGCGAGATCTACGACCGCATCGCGTTCGCGGGTGTCGGCAAGTACAACGAGTTCGACCAACTTCGCCGGTTCGGCGTTCGTAACGCCGACGTGAAGGGCTACGCGTATTCCCGTGACGACGTCGAGGCCCGCGGCCTGGCCAACGACTACGCGCAGATTCTCGGTCAAACGTTCACCCACGAACTGAAGCCGCTCGAAGTCGAGATCCTCGTCGCCGAAGTGGGCGTCACTCAAGCCGACGACCAGTTGTTCCACATCCTCTACGACGGAACCCTCGTCGACGAGAGGGGAACGAGCGTTCTGGGTGGTGATGCCGACGCGATCGCCGGCCGTCTCACGTCCACCTGGTCGGCGGGAGACGAACTACAGACTGCTCTGTCCAAGGCGGTCGCTGCGTTGGCCGGACCCGAGCGGACTCTGAGTGCCGACGACCTCGAGGTCGCGGTTCTTTCGCGCTCCAATGGTCGGCGCTGCTTTCAGCGTCTGGAGGACGCGATGGTCGCGTCGATCGTGGGCGGGACCAACGTCCCGCCGAAATCCGCCCAAGGGCAATAGCCCGGATACTTCGTCGACAGAACACTGTCGACATGAAGATTCTTCTGGTCGACAGTGATCGTTGCGAGGGAGCTGTCCTCGCCGGTGAATTCCAACAGCGCGGTCACGAGGTCGTGCGCTGCTTTCCTGAGGCGGACGCGAGTGTGTGCGTGGGTGCTCGCGAACCCGAGCGTTGCCCCGTCGACTCGCTCGGCTGCGACGTTGCCGTTCTGGTACGCGAACAGAGTTCGTCGCCTCGGTTGTCCGACATGGGAGCCGTGTGCGCAATCCGCCGCCACATCCCGGTGGTCGAGGCGTATGGGCAGGCGTCGAGTCCGTTCTCGGACTGGGCGACTCCCACCGGAACCGCCGTCGTCGAGGCGGTGGAAGAGTTCGACGCGGGATTGCGGCCGAGACTGGTGCAAGCCGTCGAGGAGGCTTTGCTGTCGTTGCCGGTCGTCGCCCGTCTCGGGCGCGTTCCGCGGGTCGCGGTGCGCGGACATGATGGTCGTGTCTCGTTGACGATCGAACTCCCCGACGAGATCACCCCGGTGGAAGAAGACGCCATCGTGACCTGGGCGGTCCGAGCGATTCGTGAACAGGATCCGTTTTCGGCCACGACCGATGTCATGGTCACCGGACGCGTCTCCCGCCACTGACCGAGGGCGCGAGAAGTATGGTTCCGGTGTGGACCGCCGGATCTTCGGGCTCGAAAATGAGTACGGAGTCACGTGCACGTTGCGTGGTCAGAGGCGGCTGAGCCCGGACGAAGTCGCGCGCTACCTGTTTCGCAAGGTCGTCTCGTGGGGTCGCTCGTCGAACGTCTTCCTGGAGAACGGTGCTCGCCTCTACCTCGACGTTGGATCTCACCCCGAATACGCGACACCCGAATGCGATTCGATCTACGACGCCGTCGTTCACGACAAGGCGGGGGAGCGGATCCTCGAACGGCTGGCCGCTTCGGCCGAGGAGCGTTTGCGCGAAGAAGGAATTCGCGGCACCGTCTACCTCTTCAAGAACAACACCGACTCGGCCGGTAACAGCTACGGCTGTCACGAGAACTACCTCACGCGTCGGGGCGACGACACGGCACGTCACGCCGAAGTACTCATCCCGTTCCTCGTGTCGCGTCAGATCTTCACCGGCGCCGGCAAGATCGTGCAGACCGCCCGCGGACCGATCTTTTCCATCACTCAGCGCGCCGATCACATCTGGGAAACCATGTCGTCGGCGACGACCCGCAGCCGACCGATCATCAACACCCGAGACGAGCCGCATGCCGACGCCGAGCGTTATCGACGCCTGCACGTGATCGTGGGTGACTCGAACATGAGCGAGTACACCACGTTTCTGAAGATCGGATCGACGGCCTGCATGCTGCGCATGCTCGAGGACTCGCGAGTGGTGTTGCGTGACATGACTCTGGAGAATCCCATCCGAGCCATTCGCGACATCAGCCACGACATGACCTGTCGTCGCACGGTGGTTCTGGCCAATGGCCGGGAGGTGAGTGCCCTCGACATTCAACGCGAGTATCTCGATCGCGCCTTGCGTTACGCCGAGACGAAGGGCTTTCCACCCCTCGAGCAGAAGGCACTCGAGATGTGGGAACACTGCGTGACCACGATCGAGAACGATCCCCTGAAACTCGATCGGGAGGTCGACTGGGTCATCAAGCACTCACTGATCGAGCAGTACTCGGCTCGCCATGGTCTCGATCTCGGCGACGCGCGCAATCAGCTGGTCGATCTTCAGTACCACGACATCAATCGGGACCGAGGTCTGTTCTACAAGTTGCAGGCCAAAGGCCTCGTCGAGCGCCTGTGCTCGGAGGTCGACATCGACACGGCTCTCACCGACCCTCCCCAGAACACGAGGGCTCGCCTTCGTGGCGAGTTCATCCGGGCGGCCAAGGAGAAGCGGCGCGATTACACCGTCGACTGGGTGCATCTGAAGCTCAACGATCAAGCGCAGCGGACTGTTCTGTGCAAGGACCCGTTCCGCAGTCGCGACGAGCGCGTGGAGAAGCTCATCGCATCGCTGTGACGCGGGACGACCAGGTCGGCCCGATACGGTGACGGCGTGGAGATCAGCCAGCCGCCGGTCGACGATCCGACCCCGGTCGGGGGTCCCGACATCGAACCCGATTCGCGTTCGTCGCGCTCGCCGCGGGCCAGCCGGGTGGTGTGGGAATGGTCGATCGTCGTCCTGGTGGCAGTCGGTGCGGCTCTCATCATTCGCCTCTTCCTGTTCCAGCAGTACTACATCGACGGTCCGAGCATGGAAGGAACGCTCCAGCCTCGAGACCGAGTGCTGGTCAACAAGTTGTCGTATCGGCTCCACGACGTCAATCGAGGAGATGTGGTGGTGTTCGACCGGGTCACTGCAGCCGAACAGCACGACGATCTCATCAAGCGCGTGATCGCGTTACCTGGTGAGACGGTCGAAGTTCGCTCGTGCACCATCTTCATCGACGGCGTGCGCCTCGAAGAGCCGTATCTCGACGAGGAAATGGTGAGTCAAGCCGACCCACTGGCTCGCTGCGGTTCGCACACCGACGTCCCGGCTCAGGTGATTCCCGACGAGATGGTGTTCGTGATGGGCGACAATCGAGTGCAAAGTTTCGACAGCCGCGACTTCGGCCCCGTCGAAATCGACAAGATCCGGGGGCGAGCCTTCATCGTGATCTGGCCGGCCTCGGCTTGGGCTTTTCTCTGACCGCGGGACGTCAGCCGTACTGACGCGCGAGGGCTTCGACCATTCGGTCGACCCAGTCGCTGAACACTCCGTCCACACCCATGCGCAGGATCTGGTCGAGGAAGTGATCGTGCTGCACGTCCCACGCCAGCGCAAATCGGTCGAATCGGTGGAACAAGGTCACGAGTCCACCGCTCCAGTCGGTGTGATGCATGTTGATGGCCTCGATGCCGGCGTCTCGTAGTTGGGTGGCCCGACGCTCGGGTCCTTCCTTGATGCGCGCCAGACGAGTGGAGTCGACGAGCTTGGCGTGAGTGAGCGATCGCCACGTTGCCACCAGCGTCCAGTCGGGATGGCAGATCCAGGTTCGTTCCTCGATGTCGGGTGAGGCTTCGCGCAGCGCGTCGATGAAGGGTCGTATCGACTTCGGATCCTTGATGTCGACGCTGAAGTGGAAGTTGCCCGGACAGGCGTCGATCATGTCGGCAACCGACGGGATGTGAGACGGCAGATCGACCCGTCGAACATCGGCGATCGGCACCTTGCGTCCCCAGCGTCGCACGATGCCGTCGTGATCGAGGACGGCCACCCCGTCGGACGTCACCCAGACGTCGGATTCCAGCCCAGTGGCGCCGAGCCGCAGGGCCAATTGAAACGCGTCGATCGTGTTCTCCTGGGTGTGGGCCCGGGCGCCCCGGTGCGCGAAACCGATCGGCGGATCGAGCCGTGACGGGAGGCGTTGCTGCACGAAGCCATGTTGGCAGACCTGCCCCGGTGACCCCCTCGTAGACTCGCGGTGTGTTCAACCTCTCCGGGAGCGAGATCGTGGTCATCTTGCTGCTGGCTCTCATCGTGCTCGGACCCGAGAAGCTGCCCGAGGCCATTCGTCGATTCGGACGGGTGTACGGCGAGTTGAGGCGCATGAGCCGTGGGTTCCAGTCCGAATTCAAGAATGCGTTCGACGAACCGGCCCGTGAGTTGCGCGAGACGGCTGAAATGACCCGCCAAGCGGTTCGCCAGGTGATCGATCCAGCTGTTCCCGACTTCCGGACCCAGTCCGCCAAGGCAGCGAGTGATCAAGCGCCGACCCCGGCCGCGCCGCCAGAGTCAACTGACACGCCGAGTGGCTCGTCGAGTGACGCGCCCAGTGACTCGGTGAGTGACACGCCGGGCAGCGAGCCGACACCATGAAATTACGGTGGCGCCGCGCGTCGCGGGCCGCAGTGTCCGGACC
>VERK01000299.1 GCA_018882725.1 Actinomycetota bacterium
GGCGCGCACCGTGGGTTCGCCACCCGTGAGGCGAATGCCATCGACGCCGTAGCGCTCGACGAACAGCCGGGCCACCCGTTCGATCTCCTCGAACGACAGGATCTCCGACTTCGGCAACCACACCATGCCTTCGGCCGGCATGCAGTACGTACAGCGGAAATTGCAGCGGTCGGTGACCGAGATGCGCAGATCGCGAATCGTGCGACCGAACGGGTCGACCAGATCGTGCGCCGTCATGGAGTCAGGATACGAGGAGGATCGCGTCCACTTCGCCCCCGGCTGGCACACCCGAACCATCGGGAACGGCCACGATGGCCGTGGCCAGCGCGGTCGCGGCCAACTGGTGGCTGCCCTGCGCGGACACTGGTGTCACGTGCACCCGACCGTCCTCGGCGAAACGGGCCACCGCACGCTGATAGTGCACCTTCCCGTCGGGCGAACGCTTGAGTTCGGCATCGCACACGGCCCGCACATGGGGCCGATCCCAGACCTCGGGACGGTGACCGGCCATCTTGCGCAGGGCCGGACGCGCGATGAGTTCGAAACTCACGAGCGAACTGACGGGGTTACCCGGCAGGCCGAACACCGGCACCGAACCGCCGCCGCGCCGCGTCAGCAATCCGAACGCGAACGGCTTGGCCGGCTTGATGGCGATCTGCATCCACGACATGTCGGCGATGCGCGACAGCACGGCCTTGACGACGTCGTAGTCACCCATGCTCACACCACCGCTCGTGACGATGGCGTCGCATTCGGCCGCCGCCAGTCGCAAGGTCTGTTCGAGAGCTGCTTCGTCGTCGCGCACGATGCCGTAATCGACGGCGATCGCACCGCTGGCATCCACGGCTCCGATGAGCATGGTCTTGTTGCTCTCACGAATTTGTCCGGGCGCGAGCGGTGAACCGTCGTCGACGAGTTCGTCCCCGGTCGACAACACCGCCACGCGGGGGCGCTTCACCACGCGCGGTTCGCGAACATTGATCGAGGCCAGCACTCCCGCCACCGCCGGAGTGATCTCGGTGCCGGCCGTGAACACCGTCGTGCCGACCCGAACGTCGTCTCCAGCACCGCGGACTCCCGAGCCGCGCGTCACCTCGCGACGAATCTCCACCGACTGCGAACCGTCGAACGACGCGCGATCTCCCGCGAACATCGTGTCTTCGACCATCACCACGGCGTCGGCACCGTGTGGCATGGGAGCACCTGTCATGATGCGCACCGCGGTTCCGGGTTCGACCGTCATGTCGCCCGCGGCACCCGCGGCGATTTCACCGGTGACGCGCAGACGAACTGGTGTGTTCGATGCTCCGGCGGTGTCGGCCGATCGCACCGCGTATCCATCGACCGCCGTGTTGGCGAACGGAGGAACGTCTTCGGTTGCGACGGCGTCGGCAGCAAGTACCGATCGCGTGGCGTCGTGAACGTGAATCGTGACCGTCGGAAGAACGGCGCAGCGGTCGAAGACGGTGCGGCGGGCCTCTTCGATCGGCAACATGCCCGAGACGGTACCGGTACGGCTCGTTTGCTGGCACACTCGAACCGTGACCCGCGACGATCGCCTCGAGTATTCGCGACTTCCACTCGAGGGGATGACCGCGGCCTGGGTCACCGACGACGGAAACTTCCGCGAGACCCTCACCTTGCGATTCGAGAACGAAGCCTGGACTGCCGAGGGTCTTGTCCAAGGGGCTGACATCCAGTACGTGTTCCGGTTCACCGCCTCGTGGCAACTCCAGCAGATGCTCTTGTTCCGCGACATGGACGACCCGGACCTATGGCTCGCCAACGACGGTCGCGGACGGTGGGGCGAGGTCAACGGTGCTCAACGGCGCGAACTCGGCGGCTGCCACGACATCGATCTGCTGTGCAGCCCCTTCACGCGCACGATGGCCATCCGTCGGCTGCATCTGCCCATCGGCCAGTCGGCCGACGTCGAATCGATCACCGTCGACACCGAGACGTTGTCGATCCAACGCGCGCGCCTCGACTACACCCGGCTCGATCACTCCGTCTGGGTCGTTCACCGTGACGACGATGGGGC
>VERK01000300.1 GCA_018882725.1 Actinomycetota bacterium
CGGTTGGTACGGCATGGTGTTGCCGTCACTCGTTCTCAACTACTGGGGTCAGGGCGCGTACTTGTTCAAGCACCCCGAAGACGTCGAGAACATCTTCTTCCGCATGGTTCCGGAGGGGCTCACGTTGCCCATCGTGATCCTGGCCACCATGGCCACGATCATCGCGTCGCAGGCCCTCATCTCAGGCGTGTACTCGCTCACCGCTCAGGCAGTTCAGCTCGATTACCTGCCGCGTATCGAGATCCGCCACACGTCGCAGCAGCACTTCGGCCAGATCTACGTGCCGCTCGTGAACTGGTTGCTGATGGCCGGTTGCGTCGGATTGGTGATCGGGTTCCAGACCTCGAGCAATCTGGCCGCCGCGTACGGCATCGCCGTCACCATGACGATGGCCATCACCACACTCATCTTCTTCCGTGTTCTGACCGATCGCTGGAACTGGGGCACTTTCCGAGCCCTCCTCGTGTGCGTTCCCCTGTTCGTGATCGAGTGCGGCTTCCTCGGTGCCAACATCATCAAGATCCCCCACGGCGGCTGGTTCGCGCTCACGGTCGCGGTGGTCCTCATGGTGCAGATGCAGACCTGGCGTCGAGGTCGCGCGTTGGTGGCGGCTCGTATCCATCGCGGCGAGCGACCCATCGAAACCGTTCTCGACGAGGCCGAAGACATCAAACGCGTGGCGGGCACCGCGGTGTTCATGTTCAAGGATCTCGGCAAGGCACCGCCCGCACTCGTGAACAACTTGCGCCACAACAAGGTGCTCCACCAGACCACACTCATCGTGTCGGTGGAAACGAGCGACCTCCCCCGTGTCGACCCTTCCGAGCGCTGCGAACTCATGAAGGTCGCGCCCGGCGTGTTCCAGGTACAGCTCACTTACGGATTCATGGAAGACCCCGACGTGCCGGCGGCGCTCGCCAGCATCGAACAGCGCGGTCTCGAGTTCGACCCCGACGACGTGACCTACTTCCTCGGCCACGAGTCGATCGTGGCCGGCAAGGCACCCGGCATGAATCCGCTCGCCGAGCACTTGTTCGTGTTGCTCAACCGTGGCGCCGACAGCGCCAGTCGCTTTTTCAATCTGCCGCCCGAGAAGGTGTTCGAGGTCGGCTCACACGTCGAGATCTGACATGGCACGCACGGTGACCGCATCGTTCACCGGCCTGGCCGCCGCGATCGCTCTGTCGGCCTGCGGCTCGAACGACGAGAACGTGTCCTCGATCGTCGCAAACACGTCACCCACGACCACCGAGCAGACGGCAACGACGGCAACCATCAGCTCAGAAGCAGTCACCACGACGTCGTCGCCAGCCGCCGATGAGCCGATCGTGTTGGCCGACTTTCCCGATGCCGACTCGGTTGCTGGCTGGTCGATTCAGAACGACACCGTGATGGGAGGCGTGTCGAACAGTCGCACCGAGTGGGTCGACGGCCAATTGATCTTCGCGGGCGATCTGTCGCTCGACAACAACGGCGGCTTCTGCTCGATGCGCAGTCCGGTCTCGGCCGACTTCGGCGCACTGGCCGCCGGGGCCACCGCTCTCACGCTCACCGCCACGGGTGACGATCAGGTCTACCTCGTGCAGGTGCGCACCGATCGCGATCTGTTCGTTCAGCGAATCACCGTTGCCGGTGGCACCGAAGACACCTACGTGCTTCCGTTCGCCGACTTCACCGCCACCGATTTCATGCTCGACGCCATCACGCCGCTCGAACCGCTCGATCCGGCGTCGATCCTGCAGATCGCCGTGTACATCCTCGACAAGCAAGAGGGCCCTTTTCGTCTGGCCATCCGCTCGTTCGGCGTCGTGTGACCACATGCGTCTGGTGATCGCACGCTGCAGCGTGCAGTACGAAGGCCGGCTCGACGCACAACTTCCGGAAGCCGTTCGGTTGGTGATGGTGAAGGCCGATGGCTGCGTGGCCATTCACAGCGACGGCGGCGCGTACAAACCGCTCAACTGGATGAACGCGCCCAACACGATCCGCGAAGAGGAGGCG
>VERK01000301.1 GCA_018882725.1 Actinomycetota bacterium
GCACGAAGAGAACCGGAGCGAGATTCTCCGGGGAAACGCGAAGCGGGCGGGCCGAAGCCCGCCCGCCTGCATTCTCCGAAGGAGAGGCCTGATCGATCAGGCTCCGCCTTCCTTCAACTCAACGGTGATCGGCGTGTAGCTCGAACCGATCACGTCGACACCCAGGCCCTGCAGAATCGCCATGGCCTCGGTCACGATGTCGTTGGTGTACGCCTCGGCATCAGGAGCCTTGGTGAGCACAGTCGAGCCTTCGAGGTTCTTGGTTTCCTGCGAGAGCTTGGCGGTGCGATCCCACGCTGCTGCGTCGATCATGCCGGCGCCGCCCTTCGACGGCCAGATGAGCTTGTTGACTTCGTTCATCTGCCACAACTGGTGCGAGGCACCGAGCTTCGAACCCTTGCTCACGACGATGTCGGCGCAAGCCTGAACGTTGTCGCGGCAGAAAGCCCAGCCCTGAATCGACGCGGCCACGAACTTCACGGCCGTCGCACGGTATGCCTCGTCGGCGAGACGCTCGCCCGATGCCCAGATGGCATCCTGCAACATTCCGACGCCTTCTTCTTCGTACGAGACGACGTTGAAGTCTTCCGGCGTGTACAGCGCACCGGTGTCGGGGTTGACAGCCTCGAGAACCTGGGCGTACTCGTTGTACGTCATGGCCTCGGCGGCGTCGATGTCACCAGCGAGGAGAGCAGCCATGTCGAACTGCTGCTGCACCAACTCGACGTCGGTGGCCGGATCGAGACCAGCCTTGGTGAGCGCGGCGAAGATTTCGAACTCGTTGCCGAAGCCCCAGTTACCGATCTTCTTGCCGGCGAAATCGGCCGGTGAGGTGATGCCCTTGTCCTTGAACGACACCTGCAAGGTGCCCGAACGCTGGAAGATCTGGGCGATGTTCACGATGTTGGCACCAGCCTCGCGGCTGGCGAGAGCCTTGGGCACCCACGACAGAGCGAAGTCGACCGCGCCGTCAGCGAGCTGCTGCTGCGGGACGATGTCGACACCGCCCTCGACGATGGTGACGTCAAGACACTGTGCGGCATAGAAGCCCTGATCGACTGCGGCGAAGTAGCCGGCGAACTGAGCCTGGGTGAACCACTGCAGCTGCAACTTGACCGGAGTGGGCGTCTCGCACTCTCCGGCGGGAGCAGCCGAACCTTCACTCGACTCTTCGTCGTCACCACCGCACGCGGCGGCGACCAACGACAGAGCGACGAGACCAGCAGCGGCCGCCTTCCATCCCTTGATCCTTCTCATTCTGTTTGCTCCTCCCCATGGGCTCTCGCCCTTGGTCTTGTGAGCCGCGTCGAGTCAGCGACTCTTCTTGGCTCGTTTGGAACCCCCACCGGGTGTGGCGGCTCCCTCCAGCAGGCTGGAGATCACATAGAACGTTAGACCGAGCAGACATGCCCCCAGGACATAGGCCCAAGCCACGGCGTTCTTCGAATTGGCGATATTGCTGGCGATTCGACTTCCGAGCCCGTTCTGCGAACCACCGAAGTATTCGCTGACGAAGGCCGTGATGACCGACGCCGGCGCCGCGATCTTGAGAGCGGTGAAGAGGTACGGCACCGCATTGGGCACCCGGACCTTGCGCAGGATGGCCACCTCACTGGCGGCGTACGAGCGCATGAGCTCGACGTGAGTGGCGCTCACCTGGGTGAGTCCACGCGCGACGTTGACGAGCACGATGAAGTACACGACGAGCGTGACCATGATGCGGCGCGGAACTTCGCTGGTGATGGCGAACATGTTGTTGAGCACCGCCACGAGTACGAAGATCGGAATGGCGTTGAGGGCGATGGCCAGCGGAGTGACCAAGTCGCTCAACACGCGATAGCGACTGAGCACCAGGCTCATCACGATGCCGAAAGCCGTGCCCACCAGAAGACCCACCAGTGCGTTGGTTCCTGACACCTTGGTGGCACCCCAGATCAGGTCGAAGTTCTCGGTGAACTTCTGCCAGATCTTCGAGGGCGGAGCGAGGAAGT
>VERK01000302.1 GCA_018882725.1 Actinomycetota bacterium
GAACCGGTGACACTCACCAAGGACGGAGTCGAGTGCGCGACCATCGCGCGGCCAGTGTCGCGATCGCCACAGATCACGTTCACCACACCGGCCGGGAGGAACTCGGCGCAGATCCCGGCCAACAACGTGGTGGTGACGGGAGTGGTGTCACTCGGCTTGAGAACCACGGTGTTGCCGGCCGCCACAGCCGGGGCGAACTTCCACACCGCCATCATCATCGGGTAATTCCACGGAGCCACCTGCGCACACACACCAACCGGCTCGCGTCGGATGTAACTGGTCATGCCCGGCACGTACTCCCCCGCACTCTTGCCTTCGAGGTGACGGGCCGCGGTGGCGAAGAAGCGAACGTGGTCGACCATCGGCGGAATCTCCTCCGACCGCGTGATGCCAACGGGCTTACCGCAGTTCTCCGATTCGAGGGCGATGAACTCTTCTCCCCGCGCCTCGATCGCATCGGCGATACGGAACAACGCGAGCGAACGATCCTTCGGGGTGGAGTCACGCCATGTCTCGAACGCGTCAGCGGCGGCCTTCATGGCGGCGTCGACGTCGGCCTTCCCCGAATTCGGTGCCGTCGCGTACTGCTCGCCGGTGGTCGGATCGATCACCGGAATGGTCTTGCCGTCGGACGCGTCGACGTACTGGCCGTTCACGAAGTTGCGATAGGTCTTCATGACCACACCTTAGTAGTGGTCAACAGCGGCAGCGCCGGGGCGTCAGCGAGGGGCCCGCCACATCGGCCGAGCCGTCGGACCACCGCGCACCGAGATCTCCCCGACGACGTCGAAGCCGAATCGTCGGTAATACGGCACGTTGGTGTCCTTCGACGACTCGAGATACACGCCGATCCCTTCGTGGTCGGCACGATCGAGGAACGGCGTGATCAGCGCAGCCCCGAGTCCACGGCCCTGCATCGCGGGGTCGGTACCCACGATCTCGAGGTAGTAGTGGGGCTCGCGCGGGTGCGCTTTCTCCATCTGCGACAACCAGAACAGCGCTCGGGCGAGATTTCGACCGTAGGCGCGAACGGTGATCGGTAGGGTCTTCAGAATCGACGACCACGGGACTTTCCAACTTCCCGGCACCGCCCAGAATGCAGCGGCCTCATGACTCGGCGTGCTCCACACCTCACCGTGTTCGATCATGTTGAGGCCGAGCATGCGGAATGCGAGCCTCGCCCGACGGTCGTCGTAACCACCGGGTAGCAGATACTGGAACACTGGATCGTCGGCGAAGGCTCGAACGAGCGAGGGAAGAACCGCGTCGAGCGAAGCAACGTCGACTCTCACAGGTGCCGCTGAGGTCACACGACGACCATAACGCTAGGTTTGCGCCCATGGCCACCCTCGTCCACGAACTCGACATTCCTTCGGTCGACTTCGTCTTCGCCGACGCTCAAGAACAACGCGATCGACTCGTCGAGGTCGCCCGTGAGTCCTGGATCGCCCGCGGCACGTTCGCCCACTTGGTGTTCACGTACGACGACTGCCAGGCGATCCTGCGCGACAAGCGCTGGCACAACGCAGCAGCACTGGTCACCGCCTTCAATGGCATCACCGATCCGCGACTGATCGAGAGCCGTCGCGAATCCATCCTGTCCGCGGAAGGCGACGTACATACGCGCCTTCGTCGACTCGTCGCTCCGTCGTTCACACCACGCTCCGCCGATCGCCTCCGTCCGTTCATGCGCGAAGTTCTCCATGGTCTGCTCGATCGGGTGACGGCGAGCGGCCGTTGCGACCTGGTGGCCGACATCTGCGACCCCTACCCCATTCCGATCATCTGCGAATTGCTCGGTGCACCGAAGAGTGACTGGAAATCGTTCAGCGTCTGGGCCGAAGACGTCCTGCGCATCTTCAATCCCAACGCCGCCGAGGAAACCGAGCGAATTCTGAAGGCCCAGACCGAGCTCGAGGAGTACACGCGGCAGCTGATCGCCGACCGCCGCGACAAGCCCGCCGACGATC
>VERK01000085.1 GCA_018882725.1 Actinomycetota bacterium
AGATTGTATAAGAGACAGATCACGCACGAGTTGAGCGGCGACGGCAAGGCGTTCTTCCCGCGTGTGGTGGTGGAAGCCGGCCGCAACAGTGAAGTCACCGTCGTCGAGCGCTTCGTGTCGCCCGATGGCGATGCTCTCCTCGTGGTTCCGGTTCTCGATGTGCGCGCCGAGCAGGCCGCACGTGTGCGCTACTTGGGCATCAACGAACTCGGTACTTCCAGCTGGCTCATCGGCGATCAGCAGTCGTCAGGCGATCGTGATTCCGACACGTTGCTGGCCACCGTCGCTCTCGGCGGCGATTACGCGCGCGTGTCGACAGCCGCACGACTGATCGGTCAAGGCGGCAACACCCGTCAAGTGGCGCTCTACTTCGCTGGCGGCAATCAGATGCACGACTTCCGCACGTTGCAAGAGCACGTGTCGCCGCGCACCACCAGCGATCTGCTGTTCAAGGGTGCGGTACAAGACACCGCCAAGAGCGTGTACACCGGCCTCATCAAGATTCACAAGGACGCCAAGGGTTCGGCGGCGTTCCAGACCAACCGCAATCTCACGTTGTCGCACGGCGCGTGGGCCGAGAGCGTGCCCAATCTCGACATCGAGACCAACGACGTGAAGTGCAGTCACGCTTCCACCGTCGGGCCCATCGACGAAGACCAACTCTTCTACCTCGAGAGCCGTGGCGTACGCCCCGATGTCGCGCAGCGACTCGTGGTGCTCGGCTTCTTCGACGAAGTGCTCGCGCAGTTGCCAGTGGGCGAACTCGCCACCTCGTTGCGCGCACAGGTGTCGCGCAAACTCGCGATCGGAGAGCCGTCATGACCGCGGTGTGCCGTCTCGACGACTTGGCACCCGGCACGGCGCGCAAGTTCGACGTGAACGGCGTGGCCGTTGCGGTGGTTCGCATCGGCGACGACGTCTATGCGATCGGCGATGTGTGCAGCCACGCCAACGTGTCGCTCAGCGACGGCGAGGTGTGGTGCGACGAGAAGCAACTCGAGTGCCCGCGCCACGGCAGCGCGTTCAGCCTGGTGACCGGTGAGCCCAACACACTCCCGGCCACGCAGTCCGTGGCGGTGTATTCGGCTCGCGTCGACAACGGCAACATCGTGGTGGAGGCGAAGTGAGCACCCTCGAAATCCGCGGCCTCACGGCCACTGTTGCTGGCAAGCAGATCCTCAATGGCATCGACCTCACAATCTCGTCGGGTGAAGTGCACGCCGTGATGGGCCCCAATGGTGCGGGCAAGAGCACGCTGTCGGCCGTGATCATGGGCAAGCCGGGCTACACCGTCACTGGCGGTCAGGTGTTGCTCGACGGTGTCGACATGCTTGCCCTGCCCACGTGGAAGCGCGCCGCGGCCGGTCTTCATCTCGTGATGCAGTACCCCACCGAAGTGCCCGGTGTGCAGCTCGATGCCGTGCTCGGCGAAGCACTGCGTGACCGTGGTCGCGAGAAGGACGTGGCGACGCTCGGTGCGACCCTTCGGGCCGAGGCCAAGCGGATCAACTTCGACGAGAAGTTCCTCGAGCGTGCCCTCAACGTCGACTTGTCGGGTGGCGAGAAGAAGCGCAACGAAACGTTGCAGATGTCGGTGCTCAAGCCGAAGA
Source organism: Actinomycetota bacterium (assembly GCA_018882725.1). Classification (GTDB taxonomy): domain Bacteria; phylum Actinomycetota; class Acidimicrobiia; order Acidimicrobiales; family Ilumatobacteraceae; genus Casp-actino8. The sequence goes on from VERK01000085.1 coordinate 1,611, forward strand.
TCGCGATCCTCGACGAACTCGATTCGGGCCTCGACGTGGATGCTCTACGCGATTGCGCCCGCCGCGTGATGGACGCGACGAGCGAGGACAACTTGGGTGCGCTGGTGATCACGCACTACAGCCGGTTGCTCGAGGAGTTGCGTCCGAGCCGGGTGCACATCCTCGTGAAGGGTCGCATCGTCGAGTCGGGTGGCCCCGAGTTGGCCGATGTGCTCGAACGCGACGGCTATGCGGCATTCACACCGCCCGAGCCGGCGAGCAATGGCGCCGAGTCCGATCCGCTCGGACTCGGTCTCTTTCCCTGAATCCGGTCAGCCCAGTGAGGCGCCGCAATCGGTGACGGCCTTCAGCATCGAGGCGTTGAACTCGTCGGCTGAGGTCGACGCCGCGCCCGTCAACTCGGAGAGAGCCATACCCTTCAGCATGTCGACGTCGATCTTGTCGGTGATGCAGGTGGCCTGCTCTTCGGTGAACTGCTGAGTCAGCTGAGCCTTCATCGTCCCGATGATGTCGACGCACGTGAACACCGCATCTACGACGGTGCTGAACTCTTCGTCGTTGAATCCGTACGAGCTGATTTGCTCGAGGCCACCGTCGCCGAGACCCAGTTCGATGAGGCGTTCCTCGCCGATCTCGCTGATCATGGTTCCGGCCACACACGCGGCCTGCTCTTCCGTTTCGAAGGTGCCGGTGTCGTCCTCCATGAACGCCTGCGTGAGGGCCTGACCGAACTCGGAGTCGGCCTCTTTGGCCGCGCCGGCCGACGAGCCACCGAGGTAGTCATTAGTCCCGTCTCCACCACCGCCACAGGCGACGAGAGCGAGTGACGCAGCCGCGACAGCGGCGAAGCGACGGATGTTCATGGTGGTCCCCTCCATCGGCTCCGCGGGAGGGGACCGACCGAACGATCCTGTCACATGGCGCGCAAGCGGCGGATTCTTTCCTCGGTGCTCGGGTGGGTGGAGAACAGGCGAGCCAGGTTCACGCCCGTGCCACGACGCTGCTGCTGGAACTCGGCCAGCGGATTGTGGATGTAGGCCTGGGCCTGCGCGGGGGAGACGTTCATGGGCATACGCGACGCCATGATCTCGATGCGTTCGAGCGCCCGCGCCAACGACTGCCCACTGCCGAGGAGCTCAGCCGCGCTGCGGTCGGCCTCGAACTCGCGACTGCGACTGATGGCCATCTGAATGAGTGACGCGGAAATGGGAGCCAACATCGAGATGAGCATCACGGCCAACGGGTTCGGGCGATCTTCGTCGTCGCGTCCGCCGCCGAACAGGGCCGCGAAGTACGCCATCTGCGCGATGGCCGAGATGGCCGTGGCGATGGCCGCCGCCACCGAACCGATGAGGATGTCACGGTTGCGCACATGCATGAGCTCGTGCGCCATCACGCCCTCGATTTCGTCAGCCGGCATCGACTTCAACAAACCCTGCGTCGCGCACACGACCGCTGTGCGCGGTCCACGACCGGTGGCGAAGGCGTTGGGCTGTTCAGACGGTGAAATGGCTACGCGAGGCATCGGCATGTTGGCGCGGGCCGCGAGTGACGCAACCATGCGGTAGAACTCGGGTGCATCGGCCTCGGTCACGATCTGCGCCTTGGCGGCGCGCAGCGCCAACTTGTCGCTGAACCAGTAGCTGCCGCCCACCATCACGAGTGCGATCACGAGGCCGAACATCACGGCACCCGACGAACCGCCGCCGAGTAGCGATGCGATGGCGACGATCAACCCGCCGAGACCGGCGAGCAGGACCGTGGTCTTGAAGGTGTTCTTGATCATGGGTGTGTCTCCTTGTGCGGACGAGTGATCAGAAGTCGAATATCTCGCCGAGCAAGCTCTTGGTCTTGCTCTTCTTGTACGGACGGCCGTACTTGTCGTACTTGACCTTGTAGCGATCGTCGTCGTCCCAATCGTCGTCGTCCTTGTACTTGCGGGGGAGCGGAGCCTCGAACGACGGATTGCCTCCGGTGGAGCGCTCGACGATCTTGTCGAGCTCACCGCGGTCGAGCCACACACCGCGGCAGTTGGGGCAATAGTCGATCTCGACGCCACTCCGATCGGACATGACGAGTGAGGTATCGGGACAGGTGGGGCACTTCATGTTTTCCTCCTAGTTCGAAGAATTGGTACGGCGGATGAAGATCTTGCGGATTTCCTCGAGCCACAGCACCGAGGATGCGACAGCGATGCACACGAGCCACTGCACGGCGCTGATCGACATGGTGTCGAACAACTCGTGGAGGAAATTCAGGTGGGTGACGCCCACTTGGAGAGCGATGACGGCCGCGAGGGCGACCCACAGCTGCCAGTTGGTGAGGGTCTGACGGCGGAACACCGAGTTGCGGTCGCTCCGCACGTTGAGGATGTTGAAGAATTGGAAGAGGACGAACGTGTTGAACGCCATCGTTCCAGCCACGGTGGGGGTTCCGGCCTCAGCCTCTACGCCGGGAGCGAACGCGAGCACCAACAACGTGCCGACGGCCATGATGATGGACGAGAACGCCACCGCAGTCCAGCGTTGCTTTGTGAGGATCTTCTCGTCGATCGGACGCGGCCTGCGACGCATGATGTCGGAGTCGGCTTGGTCGAGGCCGAGTGCCATGGCGGGCGGTCCGTCCATGATGATGTTCACCCACAGGATCGCAATGGCTGCGAACGGCTTGCCGCTGGCGATGCCGAAGATGGATGCGGCCAGGAACAACAATGCGAAACCGAGCGTGGTGCTCAGCTGGAAGCGCACGAACTTGACGATGTTGTCGTAGATAGTGCGGCCGCGCTTCACCGCACCCACGATCGTGGCGAAGTTGTCGTCGGTGAGCACCATGGTGGCGGCTTCCTTCGTCACCTCGGTGCCGGTGATACCCATGGCCACGCCGATGTCGGCCTTTTTCAGCGCCGGAGCGTCGTTCACTCCATCGCCGGTCATGGCGACCACGCGACCCTTGCGCTGCAGAGCAGCAACGAGACGAATCTTGTGTTCGGGCGCCACGCGGGCGAACACCGAAATGTCGTCGATGCGACGATCGAGTTCGTCGTCGTCCATGCGATCGAGGTCGGCGCCGGTGACAGCCTGAACGTCGCCCTCGGCCAGACCGAGTTCTTGACCGATCGCCCGCGCTGTGACGGCGTGGTCGCCGGTGATCATCTTCACCGTGATGCCGGCCTGCCGTGCTTCGGCGATAGCCGCTTTGGCCTCGGGGCGAGGCGGATCGACGATTCCGACGAGCGCGAGCAGAACGAGGTCGCCGACGAGTTCGGCCGGATCGGCACCACTCGCGGCGAACTCAGTCCAGGCGTCGAGCGGGATGTCGCGCTGCGCGACAGCGAGAACACGAAGACCTTCGCTGCCGAGACGATCGTTGTGAGCGAGAAGGTCGGCGGTGGCTGATGCGATCGGCTGCGCCACGCCATCGGCACCGATGGCCGAATTGCAGCGCGCCAAAATCACATCGGGTGCACCCTTCACGAACATGCGCACCAGACGCTGACCGCTCGAGCCCGCGAGTTCGTGGAAGGTGGCCATCAACTTGGTGGCCGAATCGAAGGGAACTTCGGCGACGCGCCGGTACTGAGAGCGCATCGCGGCCACGTCGAGGCCGCCCTTGGCCGCGAGCACGACAAGTGCACCTTCGGTGGGATCACCCACCAGGTTCCATTCGCCGTCTTGATTGCGGATGACGGCATCACTGCAAAGCGCCATGCCGAGCAGTGCGTTGTCCATGGTGAACGGGGCGTCGCTCGATTCGTGTTCGATGGAACCCTCGGGGGAGTAGCCCTCGCCGCTCACCGTGTGCTCGCGACCCTGAATCACGAGACGGCGCGCAGTCATTTCGTTGAGCGTGAGTGTTCCGGTCTTGTCGGAGCAGATGATGCTCGTGCAGCCGAGTGTTTCGACGCTGGCCAGTCGCTTCACGATCGCGTTCTTCTTGGCCATCTTCGAGACACCGATGGCCAATGTGACCGCGGTGACCGCAGGAAGGCCCTCGGGAATGGTGGCAACCGCGAGCGCGACAGCGAGGTTGAGCAGTTCGCTCACGCCGTCGCCGCGCAGCAAGCCGATGATGAACACCGCTGCCACGATCACGCCCGACAACTTGGCGAGGCTGTGAGCCAAACCCTCGAGCTGCTTCTGAAGTGGCGTCTTGTCGGTCTCGGTCGCCCGCAGCAAACCAGCGATGCGGCCGATCTCGGTGTTCATGCCCGTGCTCGTGACGATGATCTCGGCGCGACCACGCGTGACCGTGGTGTTCATGTACGCCATGCAGGTGCGGTCACCGAGGGGAGCATCGACACGACTTACCGGGTCGGTCGACTTGCTGGAAGGGTGGCTCTCGCCCGTGAGAGCGGCTTCTTCGATCTCGAGATTGGCGGCCAGGACGATGCGACCGTCGGCGGGGATGCGATCGCCGGCTTCCACGAGAACCACGTCTCCGGGCACGATGTCGGCCGAAGGAATCGACAGCGTCTCACCGTTGCGCCGAACCTTCGTGTTGGCCGTCAGCATCTTCTTGAGTGCTTCGAGAGATGCTTCGGCTCGGTTCTCCTGGATGAAGCCGATGATCGCGTTGAGGAACACCACCACCAGAACGACGATCGGCGTCTTGAGTTCGCCCGAGACGACGAAACTCACCATGGCGGCGATGAGGAGGATGGAAATCAGTACGTCGCGGAACTGATCGAGGAAACGCAACCAACCCGGGCGTCGGCTGGCTTCGGCGAGACGGTTGGGACCATGTTCGGCGAGCCGACTTTGGGCATCGGACGAGGAGAGGCCTGTACGCGAGACGACTCCGAGTCGCGATGCGACCTCGTCGGACGACAACGAGTGCGCGGGAACGTCGGGGGGCTGCGGTGAGGTGAGAGTTGACATCGGGTTTCCTTCGGATCGTGAACTAGCGAGCCGAAGGTCTCTCCCTCTCCACCGGGCCGGGCGTTAGCCGTACTGACGACCTCGGTTCGCAGGTTGCCCTGCGGGGATACTCCCCTTCAGGTCGAAAAGATACCGAACACGGCCGGCGAGACGCGTGTTCGGCGGTTGGATGGGAGCGTGAATTCGTCACAGTGGCGGGAAGAGGGTGGGGCACTTCGGCGGGACTTCGAGTTCGTCGATTTCGCCCAGGCCTGGGCGTTCATGTCAGCGGTCGCCGCGGTGGCCGAGGAACAGGATCACCACCCCGACTGGTCGAATTCGTGGAACAAGGTGTCGGTCGCTCTGCGTAGCCACGACGTGGGCCGGGTGACCGACCGGGACCATCGGCTGGCCAGGGCGATCGACCAGATTGCGGACGCTACGGTTCTCGACTCATGAGCGAGGCATTGCATCCGAACGTGGTTCGAGTCGTGGAGGCCGGGCGCGCGCTGGGGTTGTCGATCGAGCCGCGGAGATTCCCCGACGGCACAAAGACAGCCGCTGATGCTGCGGCGGCGATCGGGGTCGACATCGGCCAGATCGTGAAGAGTCTGATCTTCGCTGTCGATGGTGAAGTGGTGTTGGCCTATGTGAGTGGCGCGAATCAGCTTGATGAGAAGAAGTTGGCGGCCGCGGCTGGTGGGGCGAAGTGCTCGCGTGTCGATGCCGATGTGGTTCGCGAGGCGACCGGATTTCCGATCGGTGGCGTGCCTCCCTTTGGTCACACAACCAAACTGCGCGTGTTCGTTGACCCGGATCTGCTGCAGTACGACGAGGTGTGGGCGGCCGCGGGCACGTGGAACGACGTGTTCGGCATCGAGCCGCACAAGTTGGTGGAAGCCAGCGGGGGAGCGGTCACCGGCCTGAAGCGCGGCTGACTCTTCACTTGACGCGTGGCAGAATCTGGCCATGTCCATTGACCCTGCGACTCATCGAAAACTCGCAGTCGATGCGAACAACGCCACCTGGGAGATCCTCGGCAAAGCACTGACCGAGATCTCAGATGATGATGCCGAAGAGATGACTCGGCGTGCATACGCAGCCGCCTATCACTGGCAGCGCGCCGAGGGGGCTGGCCCGGCGAATGAGGCTCGTGCGAGCTGGCTGTTGTCGCGGGTGTGGGCCGTGAGAGGGAACGGCGAGGTGGCCCTGGACCATGCCCGACGTTGCGTGGCGGTGTGTAAGTCGGCCGGACTCGCGGACTTCGATCTTGCCTATGCCCACGAGGCAATGGCGCGCTCGTTTGCTGCCCTGGGAGATGCGGAGCAGGCCCGACACCACTTGGCGATTGCGCGCGAGGTCCCTATCGCTGATACCGAGGACCGGACCCTCGTCGAAGCCGACTTGGCTGGCGAGCCCTGGTTCGGTTTGGAGCAATAGGTTGCCAAACCCAAAGGCGGCGTGCCACCGTTTGGCCACAGCACTCAACTGCGCGTGTTTGTTGATCCGGACTTGTTGCAATACGACGAAGTGTGGGCTGCTGCGGGAACGTGGAATGACAACTTCGGTGCAGCGCCTGCGGACATCGTGCGTGTCGCAGGCGGCGTGGTCACCGACCTGAAGCGCGCCTGATTACTCATTGAATGAAGTTGAGAGACCAACTTATGATTTCTAAATGCCGAAGTCGGTAAGGGATCAGTTGTTGGGCGGTACACGGACTTCAGTCGGCCAAGCTGAGTCCGTTGTGAAGAAGGCTCTCGCATCGGTTCCGCTAAGGAGGGAGATTTACCAACTATTTCTCGACGACGACCCAGTTGTAGCAATGAGGGCGAGCTACGTAGCGATGAAGATGGCGCAATCTGATCCTGCTACTACACATGAGTTCAAGAAGTTGATACTAAGAACCTCTCCAACTACACGCAACAAGAGGTTCGGTGGCACGTGCCGCAGTTGTTGGTTTACATGAAACTCACGCCAGTGGAAAGACGCAGG
>VERK01000086.1 GCA_018882725.1 Actinomycetota bacterium
AGATGTGTAATAAGAGACAGGTCCAGAGGAGCATCACCATGGCATCCAATTCCATCACCGTCGTGGGCAACTTGACCCGCGATCCCGAACTTCGCTTCACCCAGTCGGGGAAGCCCACGGTCACCCTCGGGTTGGCCGTCAATCGCCGCTATCAGGTCAATGGCGAATGGCAGGAACAGACTTCGTTCATGAACGTGGTCGCCTGGGATCAGTTGGCCGAAAACATCGCGGCCTCTCTCACCAAGGGCAGCCGAGTGCTCGTCACCGGCCGCCTCGACGTGCGGGAATACGAAGCACGCGAAGGTGGCAAGCGCACCGCGGTCGAGATCGTCGCCGACGAGATCGGACCCTCCCTGCGTTGGGCCACGGCGTCCGTCGAGCGCACCCCCGGTCGCGGTGGTGACGGTGGTGGCTACTCCGGTGGCCGCGCCAGCGCCCCGGCCCCGGCCGCCGATTACCCCGACGAAGAACCGTTCTGAACGAACCCATCACGTTGACCCCGTACGAAGGACACCAGATTCCATGAGCAACACGAAGAAGCCGATGCGTGGCCGGGCCCCCAAGGATGCCGGTCGCAAGATCAAGAAGAAGGCCAACATCCTGTCGGCCGAGAAGGTCGACTACATCGACTACAAGGACATCAACCTCCTGCAGCGATTCATGTCCGACCGCTCGAAGATCCGCGGTCAGAAGATCAACGGCACCACGGTGCAGCAGCAGCGTGAGTTGGCCAACGCGGTCAAGAACGCCCGCGAGATGGCGCTTCTCCCGTACACCAAGCGCGTCGCGTCGGTGGGCCGTGGCCCGCGCCGCGGCCCGTCTTCCGACGGTGCGAACGAGCGGGCGGCCGTAGCCGAGACCACTGAGCTCGTCGATCAGGTCGAGGGCGGCGAGGTCGAGACCAACGAGGACGAGGAGGCCTGATCATGAAGGTTGTTCTTCGTTCCGACATTTCCGGTCTCGGCAAGCGCGGCGACATCGTCGATGTGGCTGACGGTCACGGTCGCAACTACCTCCTTCCGCGCGGACTGGCCATCACGGCCACCGACGGAACCGTTCAGCAGGCCGCGGCGATGCGTCGCCGTCGCGATCTCCGCGATGCGGCCGACCGCGAGTCGGCCACGACGGTCGCCAGTGCTCTCACCGGCAAGACCATCGACATCAAGGTCAAGACCGGCGCCGAGGGTCGTCTCTACGGTTCGGTGAGTGCCGCCGACGTGGTGGCGGCCGTACAGGACCAGACCGGTATCGAACTCGACCGCAAGAAGATCGAAGTCCCCGACCACATCAAGACGGTGGGCGAGTACTCGGTCGCGGCCAAGTTGCACGCTGACGTTCAGGCGTTCATCACCATCAACGTCGTCTCCAAGTGATCCAGCGGGCTTTGTCGCCCGTTCTCCTCGATGCCCGGACCCAGGTCCGGGCATCGTCGTCTGGTCCGGACTTGTCCACAGATCCGGGCCCTTTGTCCACAGCAAGAACACAGCCCTGTCCCCCTAGCGATCAACAGGGTTCGTCCACCAAGGTGTAACCGATGTCCGACTCGTATCAGCCTCGTTCCGGTGGTGGACAACGCAATGCACCCCGATCGACATCGGGCAATCGCGTACCTCCGCACAACCTGAGCGCCGAAGAGTCGCTGCTCGGTGCGTTGTTGTTGTCGCGTGAGGCCGTCAACACCGTGAGCGAATTGGGTCTTCTGCCCGACGTCTTCTACAAGCCATCGCATCAACACGTGTTCGACGCGATTCGTGCGTTGTTGTCGGGCGGCCAGCCCGTCGACGCTGTCACTGTGGCCGACGAATTGCGTCGTGTCGGCTTGCTCGACGACATCGGCGGCCTCGACTTCCTGCTGCATCTTCAGAACACCACGCCTGTCATCGGCAACGTGGGTCGTTACGCGAAGATCGTCATGGACACCTCGGCCCTCCGCCGCCTCATCGGCGTCGCGAGCGAAATCGCCGAGATCGCGTACTCCGAACCCGATGACGTGGCCAAGGCACTCGACGAAGCCGAGTCGAAGGTGTTCGAAGTGGCTGACGAGCGGGTCACCGATTCGGTGGCCGAAATCAAAGACGTGCTGCGCACCACCACCGACGAACTCGAACGCCGATACACCGAGAAGGCCAGTATCACCGGTACCGCCACCGGCTTCCACGACCTCGATGCTTTGTTGCTCGGCTTGCAGCCGGCGTCGCTCATCATCGTGGGTGCGCGTCCGTCGATGGGTAAGTCGGCGTTCGCTCTCAACATCGCCACCTACGTGGCCCGCAACACTCGGCAACCCGTGCTGGTGTTCTCGCTCGAAATGAGCCACAGCGAAATGGCCCAGCGAATTCTTTCTGCCGAGGCGCGTGTCGATACTCGCAAACTCCGCACCGGCAATCTCACGGGCAACGAATGGAGCGACGTCAACAACGCCGTGGGCCGACTCGAAGTTCCGTTGTTCCTCGACGACAACCCGGCCGTGACGGTGATGGAGATTCGCGCCAAAGCGCGCCGCCTGAAGGCTCGCTATGGGTCGCTCGGTCTGATCGTGATCGACTACCTGCAGCTCATGAGCGGTGGTGCGCGCGCCGAGAACCGTCAGTTGGAAGTGAGCGAGATCAGCCGAAACCTGAAGGTCCTGGCCCGTGAAATGAACGTGCCGATCATGGCCCTCAGTCAGCTGAGCCGGCGTCTCGAAGAGCGTGCCGACAAGCGACCCGTGCTGGCCGACCTTCGCGAGTCGGGTTCACTCGAACAGGACGCCGACGTCGTGATGTTCATTCACCGTGAAGAAGTGGCCAAACAAGGCGCGGTCGATCCGGCTCTCAAGGGCATGGCCGATCTCATCGTGGCCAAACACCGCGCCGGTGCTCTCGACAACATCAAGTTGGTGTTCCAGGGCGAGCACACGCTCTTCCGGAACGCGGCCCGTGGTGTGGGCCAACGCGTCGACGAATCCTGATCAGCCTGACGGCAGGAGAATCGGTTCGCCTTCGGGCTGCCAGATCTTGGCACCGAAAGCCTTCTCCATCTCGGGCTGAGGATTCATGAGCAGTTCCATCGCGTGCTTCTTCTCGTCGTCGGTGAAGTCGCGCACGGTGTGGCAGAACTCGACGGTGTTGCCTTCGGGGTCTCGGATGTAGATCGAGTGGCAGAACTCGTGATCGACCTCGAGCACGGTGAAGCCGCACTCACGCCAGCGTTCGCGATGGCGATCGAGGTCGTCACGTGTGGGTGCATCGAAGGCGAGGTGATTGGCCCACCAGGGAAGACCGGCGCTCTTGTTGAGGTTGGTACCGAATTCGGTGCCGATCGACTCGTCGTGGATCTCCCAAAACGCGATCATTCCCTGCTCACCTGACGGGGAGGTGCCGGTGGAGTAGAAGAAGTGTTTGCTCCAACCACCTTCCGGGGTCGGTGCGGTCACGGTTTTCACGAGTTCGAAACCCATGACCCGGGTGTAGAAGTCGTAGTTGGCAGCCGTGTCACGAATGGCGATGGCGACGTGGTGGAAACCCATGGGCGCAGTCTTACCGATTCCTGTGTCGGTTTCCGCACGCGAACAGCCCTCGTCGTTGCTCTTCGACACTGGCAGAATGAAGCGATGTTCCTCGGCGAAGACCTTCTGGCCTGGCTGGTACTGGCTCTCGGTGGAGCCTTGTTCGCCGGCAACATGCTGGCTGTCGTCAAACCCCCGCCGGCCGCCAAGGAAGGCGACCTCGCTCGCGCTCCGGTGGTGCGCAGCGTGGGCATGGCGTTGGTGGGCTTGGTGGCAGCGGTCTGGTCGCTGGCCTCGTTGATCTCGGGGTGATGTGTCGTGAGTGACGAACGATTGAGTCAGCAACTCGAGTTCCTACTAGAGATCGATCGTCTGAAGCAGGTCGAACGTCAGACCCACATCACAGGTGGTTCGCGCCGCGAGAACACAGCTGAGCATTCGTGGCACCTGGCGATGTATGCGTTGGTGTTGGCCGAGTGGAGCAACGCGGACGTCGATCTGTTCCACGTGTTGGCTCTGTGCCTGGTTCACGACATCGTGGAAATCGACGCGGGTGACACCTTCGCCTACGACACCACGGCCTACGCCGACAAGGAAGATCGTGAACGCAAGGCCGCCGAGCGACTCTTCGGACTCCTACCGCCCGATCAGGCCGAGTACTTCTGGCGACTGTGGGAGGAGTACGAAGCGCAGGAGACGGCTGAGAGTCGATTCGCCAATGCCGTCGACCGTCTGCAACCCGCGATGCTGAATCATCAGGCGGGTGACGAGTCACCGTGGAAGCGCCACGGCGTGACGGTTCCACAAGCCGTGAAGCGACTCTCGCCCATCGGAGACGGTGCTGACGCGCTCTGGGCGCACACTCAGCAGATCATCCGCGATGCTCACGAGCGTGGGCATCTGCGGGCCGAGTGATCAGTCGTCGCTCTCGTCGTCGACCTCGACGATTTCGATCTCGTCACCGTTGGCGGCGGCGAGTTCGGGGATTCCTTGCTTCTGACGCAACTTCTCGATCTTCTTGACCTGAGCGTTCAACATCTTGAAACGGGTGCCCCCGGTATTGATGGAAGCGAGATCGTCTTCGAGCGCGTGGAAGGTCTTTTCGACCCTGTCGACCGCCTTCGTGTAATCGTCGAACTGCTTCTGGAAGCGATTGACGATCTGCATGATTTCGGCAGCCGTCCTTTCCGTATGAAAGGCGTCGGTTGCTTGTCGGATCACGGCCAAGAAGGCGTACAGGTTGAGAGGAGAGCACAGGACAACTTTGCGGTCGAGTGCGTAGTCGAGAAGTTTGGGGTCGGCCTCGTGCACGAAACCGCTGATGCTCTCGTTGGGAATGAACATCAGGACGTAGTCGACGGTGTTGTCAGCCGCTTTGTCGACGTAGTCGCGCTTCGCCAGTTCGACGACCCGGTCCTTTACCGCACGGACGAACGCGTCTTTGGTCGTTGCCTTGTGCTGGTCGGAGTCGGCAGCCACGTACTCGGCGTACTTATCGAGCGGGAACTTGACGTCCATGAACAGAACTCGGTCGGGCGGAATGTCGAAGCGATAGTCGGGTCGTCCGCCACCGTCGATTGTCGATTGCTTGGAGTAGTTGACATTCTCGACGAACCCAGCCGCGCGGAGCATGTCTTCGGCGAGACGTTCTCCCCATTGTCCGCGGGTCTGCGAACTGGACAGGACGTCATTCAACTTGTCGGTGCGTCGGGTCAGCGCGGCCACCGCCTGTTCGACGGTTCCGTACTGCTTGGAGGTGCTGTCCCGGAGTGACAGCAGCGCCTGGTCGATTTCGGACATCTTCTTCGCCACCTGATCGGCGACATTGGAAAGATTCTGGTTGATCAAGTCACCTTTGGTGCTGAGCTGATCGGCACCGGCCTTCGTCACCAGTTGGATCGTCTCGTCACGGGTCTTTCGCGCTTCGTCGTTCATGCGCGAGAGCGCGTCGGCGAGGGCCGACGACACGGTGCGGGCCACTTCGGCCTGAAGGACGGTGGGGTCGATGGTGGGCCCAGGGGGTGAGAGTTCGACCGGTGGCATCGGTGTGCGGCTGCGTAACACCAGCACCGCAACCACGACAGCCAGGACGACGACGAGAACGGACAGGACGATGTTCATGATGGGTGAACGCTCCGAGGACGGTGAAGTGTGCTCATGACGGACGGATTCCTTCGGCGGCGATGACCGAGCCCTCGACGACGGTGAGGAGGTACGGCCCGTCGAGGATGACGACATCGTCCGATTCGGGGATCGCCTGGGTGGACCCTCCGTCGGCCAGTAGTTGCCAGAACCGCTCGGGTTGCAGGGAAGCCGACCCGGGATGATCGGTGCGGCGGGCATCCACACGAACCGATGTGAAGATCATGGTGCTCACGAACGCGGGGTACGTGGGGCCGTCGGGAGAGCCGATTCGCCACGCGATGTATTCGCCGTCGTCATCGAACGCTCCCTGAACGAACCCGACGTAGAACCCGTCGGACAAATCACCGTCGATGCGACCGGCGGACACCGCCGTGGCAGGGAGTGGACCGAATGATGCGGGTACATCGGGTGGATCGACCGGCGTGAAGTCGGGCAACTGAGATTCGTCGGCGAAGTCACCGATTTGCTCGTCGGAGATGGTGATCGGTGGAGCAACTGAACCGATGCTGACAGGAGTGGCGGTGGCATCGGTCGTTGCTGCAGTTGGTGCGGTGCTGGAGGGGAGCGTCGTGACGTCGGTGGAGGTGGACGCACGGTCGGATCGTTCGGAGACCACCAGGAGACCGCCCACACCGAGAGCACCCAGGAGGAGAAGGATCACGGGAAGTTGCGACGATGCCCCCTGTCGGGACGAAGCCGATCGCTTCTTCGCTCGCGACTTCTTCTTTGCCCGGGTGGCCACCGAGTCAGTTTGTCAGAAGGGTGTCGCGCGGGTCAGAGCTTGCGGAGGCGAACATCGCTCACCCGGTGGTCGCGGCCCTTGCGCAGGATGAGCGAGGCGCGGTCGCGGGTCGGTTCGATGTTCTCGCGGAGGTTGAGCCCGTTGATCTCTTTCCAGATGAATCGGGCGGTGCCCACCGCTTCCTCTTGTGTGAGGTGGGCGTAGTGGCGGAAGAAGCTGTTGGGATCCTGGAAGACCGAGTCGCGCAGCGACAGGAATCGCTCCACGTACCAGGCCTCGATGTCCGACTCTTCGGCATCGATGTAAATGGAGAAGTCGAAGTAGTCGCTGACGAATTCGGTGGCGTCGGATCCGGGAGCGCCCACCTGGAGAACGTTGAGACCTTCGAGGATCAAGATGTCGGGCTGACACACGGTGACCCGATCGCCATCGACGATGTCGTAGACGACGTGGCTGTACACCGGAGCCTCCACCGACGCACGGCCGCTCTTGAGTTCGCGCAGAAAGCGGAGCAACTCGCGGGTGTCGTAACTCTCGGGGAACCCCTTGCGGTTCATGATGCCGCGCTCTTCGAGCACTCGATTGGGATGCAAGAAGCCGTCCGTGGTGATGAGGTCGACCTTCGGGTGGTCGGGCCACCGGGCGAGTAGCGCTTGCAGGATGCGGGCGAAGGTGCTCTTGCCAACGGCGACGCTGCCGGCCACGCCGATCACGTACGGAACCTTGGGGGCCAGCGTTCCGAGGAACGTGGCCGACACCTTGTGCAGGTTCTGCGTGGCCGACACGTAGAGATTGAGAAGGCGGGTGAGCGGGAGATACACCGCGGCCACTTCGTCGAGGTCGATGCGTTCGTTGATGCCACGCAGGTTTTCGAGATCGGACTCGCGCAGTGTCATGGGTGTTGCGGCGCGCAACTCGGCCCACTGGGCCCGGTCGAAGGAGACGTAGCGCTCGCTCACGGACGGCCACGCTACGGGTCGGGCGGGGTCGGCGACGACTCGTCGGTCAGGAAGGATCGCGGGGCGACACGGCCTTCGGACCGGCCGTGAGCACGTCGACACCGGTCTCGGTCACGAGCACCGTGTGCTCGAATTGGGCGGTCCGCTTGCCGTCGGCGGTCACTGCGGTCCAGTCATCGTCCCACATCTTGTGCTGCCAGGTTCCGAGGGTGATCATCGGCTCGATGGTGAACACCATGCCGGGCTTCATGATCATGTTGTTCCGCGCGTCGTAGTAGTGGAGAACCTGTACGTCGGTGTGGAATTGTTCGCCGATCCCGTGGCCGATGAAGGCGCGCACGACTCCGAGCCTGTGCTTGTTGGCGTGGTCCTCGATCGCCTTGCCGATGTCGGACAGCGGGCGGTCGGGCTTGACCGCGCCGATTCCCTTCCAGGTGCACTCTTCGGTGACGCGCACGAGCCGACGGTTCTCGTCGTCGACGTTCCCCACGAAGAACGTGGCGTTGGTGTCGCCGTGGACGCCATCGACATAACACGTGACATCGAGGTTGATGATGTCGCCATCGTGGAGAACCGTGGAATCGGGAATTCCGTGGCAGATCACTTCGTTGACCGATGTGCACACGCTCTTCGGATATCCGTGGTAGTTGAGCGGACTCGGATAGGCGCCGCGTTCGATCGTGAGGTCGTGGACGAACACGTCGATGTCGTTGGTGGTGATGCCGGGCCGGACGAATTCGCCGGCCAGGCGCAGGATGTCGGCGGCCATGTCGCAGGCCACTCGCATGCGCGCGATGACATCGGGTGACTTGACGCGCGGTTCGTCCCAGCGCGTGACCTTGCCGGTGTCGGCGTAGGGAGGCCGGGCGATGTTCGACGGAACCGCACGCATGGGCGAGATCACGCCGGGTGTGATGCGACCCTCGAGACCCTTGTGGCAGCGCTTGTAACGCCGCCCTGACCCGCACCAGCAGGGGTCGTTCGACTGCGGCAACTGGGCCGGGGGAGTGCGCGAGTCGATGGACACGCGGTCAGGCTATCGGTGGGTCGAACGGCCTATCGAACGTCAAGTCGCTTCCGAGCACGGTGATGTCCACATCACTGCGATCGCTTCGAGGGGGCGACATGGGAAACATCATCACAGCGGTATCGAGCAAT
>VERK01000087.1 GCA_018882725.1 Actinomycetota bacterium
GAATAGGACCGATGTCGTCGGGTCGCAGTTCGCTGGTCGTCCCGGCCGTTGCCTCGGTGTGGCTCATCTGGGGCTCCACTTACCTGGGTATCGAAATCGGCCTCGAGACTCTGCCGCCGTTCTTCATGCAGGGATCGCGATTCGTTCTGGCTTCGGTCCTCGTGCTGGCCTGGCTGAAGTGGCGTGGCACGCCGTGGCCGACCTGGCGTCAGACGCGCAACGCATCGGTCATCGGCGTCATGCTGCTCATCGGCGGTCTCGGACTCGTGACGCTGGCAGAGGACCGCGGGGTCGACACCGGCCTAGTGGCCACGATCATCGCAATTCAGCCGATGCTCATGTCGCTGTGGGGTGGGTTGTGGCGTCAGTGGCCACGCCGTTGGGAGTGGATCGGCATGGTGATCGGTCTGGGTGGCGTGGTGATCCTCGTGGCCGACAACGGGTTGAGCGGTTCATGGGGTGGGGTCGCGCTCGTTTTCGTCGCCTCGTTCAACTGGAGCCTCGGCTCGGCCATCAGTCGTCGTATCGACATGCCGAGCGGCGTGATGACCACGGGTATCGAAATGGCCGCTGCTGCAGTGGGGTACTTGCTCATCTCACTGGCCCGTCAGGAGCACGTCGCCGTGCCGAGTCTGCGCAGTTCGCTGGCTGTTCTCTACCTGGTGACATTCGGTTCGATCATCGCCTTCACCGCGTTCACGTTCCTGATCTCGACTGTTCGGCCACCGTTGGCCATGAGCTACGCGTACGTGAATCCACTCATCGCGGTGGTGCTCGGCGTCCTGTTCGCGGATGAATCGGTGTCGGCCAACATGGCGATTGCGCTCCCGGTGATCTTGGTCGGGGTTGCGATCGTCACCAACGCTTCTCGATCGGTACAGTCGGACACGTGAAGCGTCTCGCGGTTCTGGCATGTCTCGCCATGGTGACGATGGCGTGTGGCAACGAGAGTGCCGACGCGCCGGCGGCTGCCGTCGAACCGACAACCGCTCAATCAGCCTCCGCCGATTCGACTGCGCCCGCGACGACTCCCATCGCTCCGGTGGGCCTCGTGTCGCGAGACGACGTGGTCATCTCGGCGCCCACGGTTCTGTGGTTCTGGGCGCCCGGTTGAGGCAGTTGCAACGCTGAAGCGCCCTCGGTCGAGGCCGCATTCCAACAGTACGGATCACAGGTCCAGTTCGTCGGTGTGGCCTGGGCCGGGTCCACCGAGTCGATGCTCGATTTCATCGATCGCCACGACCTGACGTTCGCGAACATCGAGGACAGCGACGGGCAGGTGTTCGGTGAGTACGGAGTTCCGTATCAGCCGGCGTGGGTGTTCCTCGCGGCCGACGGCACGCTCACCCGAGTTCAGGGATCACTCGACGGCGGTCGCCTGGCTGAATACATCGCCGAGATCATCTGACTAACCTCCGATCCATGGGGGAGACACCGGTGCACGTTCCGACTCGTGGATCGTTGCCGGCTCGCGTGGGCGCCGGTGTCCAGTCGGTTCCCGATCATGGCCCGTCGGTGATGGACGCCTCGGTGTATCGCGATCCGGTTCGTTTCGAACTCGAACGCACCAAGGTGCTCACGTCCCACTGGTTGTTGGCCGGTCGATCCGAACAGGTCCGCGAACCGGGCGACTGGCTCACCTACGAAGGTCACGGAGAATCCATCGTGATCACCCGGCAACCCGATGGTGCACTCGCGGCGTTCCACAACGTGTGTCAGCACCGCGGACCAGCGTTCGTGACGGCGATGACCGGCTGTGCGGCACGACGTTTCACGTGTCCGTACCACGGATGGGTGTACGACACGACGGGGCGTGTGGTCGGGGTGCCCGAACGCGAAGATTTCGATCCCGCTCATCTCGACGGTCTGCGTGCACCGGCCGTGGCGGCTGACGAGTGGGGCGGCTGGGTCTGGATCAATCTGGCCGGACCGGAGGCGGCGACTCCGTTGCTCGATGCCATCGGCGCCGACATTGTGAGCGACCTCGGCGCGTTCCGCATGGAAGACATGGTCCTGCACGAAGTGCTCGAGTTCGACGTGCCGGTGAACTACAAAGCCGTCGTCGACGGATTCAACGAGATCTACCACGTGACCGAGTTGCATCACGTTCCGCCGGAATTCACCAAAGCCGCTCGCTGTGCGTCGTTCCACATCGTGGGCGACAACTACATGTGCTTCGTACCCAAGCCCGAGCATCTGGCCGAACTCGAGTCGGTCGACTACGACCATCATCAGTACGCCATTTGCCATTACGTGGTGTTCCCGAACACGGTTTTCAACTGCAACCCCGAGCACATCCAGGTGTTCCAGCCAATTCCGATCAGTGTCGACCGCACGCGTTTTCTCTGCTGGGAGATCGTGTATCCGGGCGACCAGAACGATCCGCAGTATGCGAAGTACTGGAAGAAGACCATGCTCCACTGGGCCGGTTTGAAGCATGTGGTGGGGGAGGACATCGGCATTTACGAGCAGATGGCCCGCACCAAGAATTCGAGTGGGTTCACGCAACAGGTGCTCTCCGAGCGCGAATGCAAGATCGCGCACTATCACGAGAACATGGATCGCAAGATCCGAATCTGACCTGCTCACACAGCTTTTTCGGAGTTTTTCTCAAGGCCTGAACCGGGGCGTTCGATACCCATCCCGTGAAACGGATGGCCACGATCGTCGTCGGAGCGGTGCTCGCTCTGGGCGTGTTCGCATCGCCGGCCTCGGCCAACTCGAACAAACCCACGGTGGGCTACGTCGTGAAGGCGGGTGACTCGCTCAGTCGAATCGCGTCGAAGGCCGGTGTGTCGCTCGATGCTCTGCTGGCCGTGAATGGCTTCAAGCGCACGACCGTGATTCTCCCCGGCCAGACGATCGCCCTCCCGGGTGCCTCGAAGACCGTGACCGTGCAGTCCGTGGCTGTGCGGTCCGGTGCCATCGGTGGCTCGTACACGGTTGTGGCGGGTGACTCGCTCAGCCGTATCGCGTCGAAGGCCGGTGTGTCGCTCGATGCACTTTTGGCCGCGAACGGCTTCCAGCGCACTTCGGTGATCGTCCCCGG
Organism: Actinomycetota bacterium; assembly: GCA_018882725.1. Taxonomy (GTDB): domain Bacteria; phylum Actinomycetota; class Acidimicrobiia; order Acidimicrobiales; family Ilumatobacteraceae; genus Casp-actino8. Next base: position 3,050 of record VERK01000087.1, read on the forward strand.
ACAGAGCATCGCACTGCCGGCCGGGGCGTCAATGGCGCCGGCTCCGGTCGCGGAGACGTCGGTGGCCTCAGTGGCAGCCAAGCCGTCCCGTGTCGATCGGGTCGTCGAGTTCGCCCGCGCCCAGGTGGGTAAGCCCTATCAGTTCGGGTCGGCTGGCCCCGACGCGTACGACTGCTCGGGTCTCGTGCGTGCCGCTTTCAAGCAGATCGGCATCGACCTTCCGCATCAGAGCCTCCTCCAGTCCCAGCGCGGTGTCGGGGTCGACTGGATCAACGATGAGATTCGCGCTGGAGATCTCGTGTTCACCTTCTCGTCGCGGAATCCCACCCAGATCAGCCACGTGGGAATCGCGATCAGCGCGACCGAGTGGATCGAAGCTCCCTTCACTGGAGCAGCCGTGCGTGTCACTCGTCTACCGAGCGATTCACGCATCCAGGCCGTGCAGCGCATCCTCAACGACTGACCGATCAGGTCCATTGCTGGGTCTCCTAGGCTTCGGCGATGAGCTTCACGAATCTGCGTCTCGACGTCGACGGGCGCATTGCGCGCCTCACGTTCGCCCGACCTCGTCGACTCAACGCCCTGTCAAAGGACTTACTTCGCGAAGTCGTGAGCGCATGTGACGAGGTGAATCGACAACAGGACGTTCGTGTCATGGTGGTGAGCGGGGAAGGTACCTCGTTCTCGGCTGGATTCGATTTGAGTGACTTCGCATCGAGTGACGCGAGCCCGCGCGAGAGCGCCGATCTCGGTCGGCTGGCCACCGAGGCTCTGACGAACGTGAGGCCACTCACGATTGCCGCCATCGCGGGCAACTGCGTCGGCGGCGGATTGGTCCTGGCCGCCGCGTGCGACTTGCGCGTGGCGGCGAGCGATGTTCGCTTCTCGATTCCGGAAGTCGATCTCGGAATCCCCCTCGCGTGGGGAGGCATTCCGCGGCTGGTGCGCGAGATCGGCCCGGCTCTCACCAAAGAACTCGTCCTGACCTGTCGGCCGTTCGGCGCCGACGAGGCCAAGACCATCGGATTCCTGAACGAAGTGGTTGCACCCGATCGCGTGATCGACCGTGCGAACGAACTGGCTCGATCACTGTCCGACAAACCGCAGTACGCCCTCACCGTCACCAAGCAGCAGGTCAACGTGGTGATGGAAGAGATCGCCGGAACCGGTCGGAACACCACCGATGCCGAGGTGCTGGTGTTCGCCATGCACGACCCCGAGAGCCGTGAGGCGAGTCGCCGGTACCTGGAGGCGCGCGCTCGGCCCCGGTGAGTGGTGCCTCAACCCCTAATGTGACGGCGGGGTGAGGTGTCGAGGGGCGCCTGAAGGGGGACAACCGTGTTCGATTACGTGGTCAAAGGCGGAACGATCGTCGACGGGACCGACTCGGCCCCGCGCGCGGGCGATGTCGCGGTGAAAGACGGACGCATCGTCGAAGTCGGCGGTTCCATCACCGAATCGGCTCGCGAGGTGATCGACGCCGACGGCGCGTTGGTGACGCCGGGTTGGGTCGACGTGCACACTCACTACGACGGTCAGGTCAGTTGGGACGACGTGATGGATCCGTCGGCCGGGAATGGCGCGACCACCATCGTGATGGGCAACTGCGGTGTCGGATTCGCACCGGTGCGTCCTGGCAGCGAGAAGGCACTCATCGAACTGATGGAAGGTGTCGAGGACATTCCCGGCACCGCGCTGTACGAAGGAATCGAGTGGGGTCGGTGGGAGACGTTCAACGACTACATGGATTACATCGGGTCCCGTCGCTACTCGCTCGACATCGGTGCACAAATCGCCCATGGAGCATTGCGCTACTACGTGATGGGTGAGCGGGGTGCGCGCAACGAAGACGCGACGGCCGATGATCTCGTGGCCATGTCGAAAATCGTGACCGAGTCGCTGCGCGCCGGAGCCCTAGGGTTCACCACCTCGCGGACCATCGGCCACCGCGCACTCGACGGATCGCCGGTGCCAGGAACGTTCGCGCCAGCTGAGGAGATTGCCGCTCTCGCCGATGCGATGGCCGCGGCCGGGCGCGGCGTGTTCGAGATGATTCCGGCCGGAACCGTGGGCAAGTTGGAAGGGCTCGGCGGTGAACGAACCACTCCACACGACGAACACGCATTGATGGCCGAGTTCTCGCGACGCAGCGGTCGACCGGTCACGTTCACGCTCGTGCAGTCGCCCGACTATCCGCCCGACACCTGGCGCGAACTCCTCGACGCCACCGTGACGGCGAATCGTTCCGGCGCTCGCCTCAATCCGCAGGTGTCGTCGCGGCCCATCGGCTTGGTGTCCGGACTCTCGGGCTACCACGCGTTCCTGCGTCGACCCACGTACATGAAGTTGGCTGCGTTGCCGCTCGATCAACGAGTTCGTGAGATGGCCAAGCCGGAAATCAAAGCGGCGATCTTGTCGGAGTCGGATGTTCCGGTCGAGCGCCCGGGATCGATGGCGACCACGTACCGCCTCTTCCAGATGGCGGCACCGTTCTTGTATCCGCTCGGCAACCCGGTCGATTACGAGCCGACGCCCGATCGCATGCTCGGTGCGTTGGCTACGGCCAAGGGCGAGGACGTGTTGAGCGTTCTGTACGACCACCTCATCAGCGACGGAGGCCATTCGATGTGTGCGCTGATGGGTGGTGCCGACGTTCACCAGCGCATGGAAGTGCTGCGCGAGATGCTGGTTCACTCCGAGACCGTCACCGGTTTGTCGGACGCGGGTGCGCACGTGACACTCATCTGTGACGCCACCATGCCCACGACACAACTCACGTTCTGGGCCCGTGATCGCCACCAGGGTGAGCGGATTCCGATCGAATTCCTCGTGCACAAGCAGACCGCGCGCAATGCCGATCTGTACGGACTGTCCGATCGCGGCCGTTTGGTGCCAGGTCTGCGTGCCGACCTCAACGTGATCGACTTCGAGAACCTCACCGTGGCGCCGCCGCGCGGTTTCGACGACCTACCCGCTGGTGGTACGCGTCTCATCCAGCCGGTGCGCGGTTATCTCGCCACGATGGTGAACGGGCGCGTGACTCGCCGCAACGACGCCGATACCGGAGCGCGTCCCGGCACGCTGGTGAGGGGAATCTGACGTGAACGCACACGAGATGATGGAGGCGCTCACCGACACGAGCCTCACCCGCGAGCAAGGCATCCAGCGCATGATCGACTTCATGGCGCCGCAGGGTTCGCGCTACTACGACGCGATCTACGGGTCGTTCTTCGGTCGCGAGGCCATCGCGGGCTGGTTGATTCCGACGATGGCCGAGATCGAGTTCATCGAATTCCGCCCGACCCAACCCGCGGCGCTGCTCGACGACGGCGAAGGCGGCACGTCGGTCGACGAATGGCAGATGTTCGCCGGCGACATGCCCCTGTCGAAGGGTGTGAGTGTGCGTCGCTACCGCGACGGGTTCATCACTTGGGCCTGCGACGTGTACGACACCGGACCGTTCCGTCAGCCGGGTCCGAATGGGGAAGTGGCACCGTTGCCGCCGGCACCGTCGCTCGAGGGCTGGGATCGTTGGGCCGGAACTCCGGTGACCGCGGCTCGCGATGTCGATTTCGACAAGGACTGCGATCAGTTCCACCCCACCGACTCCGTCTACATCGATCCGATCTTCGGCGAGTTCCGGGGGCAGGCTCGCATTCGCGAATGGATGGTCGACGTGATGCCGAAGTGCGGCAACATCGAGTTCTCGCCGGTGGGTCCCGAACTGAATGACGGCAGCACGTACGTTCAGGAGTGGGTGCAGATGGCCGCGCTGCCGAGCGGTGAGCGGGTTCCCATGACCCGCGGAACCAGTGTGCGTCGCTACCGCGATGGGTGGACGGTCTACGCAGCCGACTACTTCGACACGGCGACCGTGATGATGCCCGCGGTCATGAAGGCGAGCATCGAGTGCGGTTCGACCATCGGTGTGGACGACATCATGAAGTGGCGCGCGGTCAGTTGAAGTCGCGTAGGCGCACCGACAGGCACGTGACGCACCCTTCCAACTTGATGAACTCGGAGATGTCGACGCAGATCGGCTCGTAGCCGAGGTCGCGGAACATCTGAGCGCTCCGCGGTGCGTCGGCGGCCATCAGGAGACGCTTGTCGTCGATGAGGACAACGTGGGCCCCGGATTCCTCGGGCATCGACAAATACTTCGGGAACGCCGACGAGTCGTCGACGGCGGGGTCCCACCCGACGACGGTTCCGTCAGGGAGAGCGGTCACCGCTGACTTCAGGTGGAGGACCTTGGTGACGGGCACGGCCACGACCCGCGCACCCATGGGTTCGACGATGGCGGCGAACTGGTCGATGCCGGCCTGATTGGTGCGACCGCCACGACCAACGTAGATGGTGTCGCCGATCTTGAGTACGTCACCGCCATCCATGGTGCCGGGGGCCTCGATGCGGGCGATGCGACAACCGAGATCGCGGACGATCGGTTCGACGGCGTCGATCTCGGGCTTGCGGGTGTCGTCACCCGGGCGGGTGATGATCGCCACGTCGCGGAACATGACGACGGCGTCCTCCACGAACACGCAGTCGGGGCACGAGTCGAGGATAGGAACCTCGCGAATCGCCCAGCCGGCGTCGCGCAGGACGTTCACGTACGACTCCCATTGCCGACGCGCCAACGCGATGTCGACCGGCCGACGTTCGAGGTGGGTGAGAACCCCATCGGCGAGTCGTGAACTCGTACGGCGAACTAGCGCTACGGTCATTCGCCCAGGCTACGACGCTCCTACAATTCTCCCGGGAACAAGGGGGAAACATGGCCCACGATCTGATCATTCGCGGCGGCACGGTCATTGACGGCACGGGAGCGGCTGGCGTTCGCGCCGATGTCGCCGTCGACGGAGATCGCATCACGGCCATCGGCGATCTCACGGCCGAAACGGCCAGGCAGCAGATCGACGCGAGCGGCAAGGTGGTCACGCCGGGATTCGTCGACCTGCACACGCACCTCGATGCCCAGGTCGCGTGGGATCCGTACATGACGTCGTCGTCGTGGCACGGCGTCACGACCGTCCTCACCGGCAACTGCGGTGTCACGTTCGCTCCGGTGGCGCAGACCTCGAAGTCGTATCTCGCCGAACTCATGGAGAGTGTCGAAGACATTCCGCGCGAGGCGATCCTCAACGGCTTGCCGTGGGACTGGGAGACCTTTCCGCAATACCTCGATTCGGTTCAGCGTCTGCGTCCGGCCCTCAACGTCGTGGGCTTGCTCGGTCATTGCGCGGTTCGCTACCACGTCATGGGTGATCGCTCGATGGCCGAAGACGCCGTGGCGACTTCCGACGAGTTGGCTCAGATGCGCGACATCGCCGCTGAGGCCATTGCCGGTGGGGCTGTCGGCTTCTCCACCTCGCGCATCCTCGCTCACGTCGTGCCCGACGGTCGCAAGGTGCCGGGAACGTACGCGCCAATCGACGAATATCTGGCCGTTGCCGACGGCATGAACGA
>VERK01000088.1 GCA_018882725.1 Actinomycetota bacterium
AACAAGAAGAAGCCACTGTCGCCCTCGACGAGACCCAGAACCTGATTGGCGGTGGGCCCGAACCCGAGGTCGGGACCGGCGGCCCGGACATGGGCGGCGGGCAGGTGTGCGTGAACCACCGTCGCGACCTCGTCGACCGCCGAACCCGGAACGTCGGCGACCAGGACCAGAACCTGCAGGTTGGGGTAGTCCTGGGCGGCCAACGAGGCGGCCACCTCGGCCACGTGCGGCTGCGGGGGGTGGACCACGATCGTGGCGACGACACCGGGGGCGCCAGAGGGGTTGGACCGCGACTCCACGATGGGCGAAGGCTACTCGTTGCCATCGGTTCGACCGGGGCGCCCGATCGCCACTGCAGGGCGACAAAGACCCGCCACGCTGGGGTGATCGCTCGACGCATCGACAGCGATGGGTAGCGTGATCAGCCTTGGCGACGACTGAACGAGACCCCCGCGCGCCCCTTCCGGAGGGCACCTTCGCCGTCGGCATCGGTCTGCTCATCGCCGGACTGTCGAGTTACGCCTTTTTCAAGGTGGGCCAGGAGGCGCTCGGCAAGGACGACTTCAAGCCGATCGTCGCGCTCTGGTTCGCCACCTTCGTCCTGGCCCCGGGCTTCTTCCTGCCGCTCGAACAGGAAATGGGTCGCGCACTCGCCCACCGTCGAGCCCTCGGTCGCGGCGGTCGGCCGATCGTCATGCGCGTCGTGCCGTTGGGATTGGCGATGGCGGCGGTCGTCATCGCCGTGATCGCCGGACTGAGTTCGATCGCGACCCGCGAGTTCTTCGAGGGCTACGGGCTCGTGACCGCCGCACTCATCATCGCGTTCATGTCGTATGCGCCCACCCACCTCGCTCGCGGCATCTGCTCGGGCGAAGGTCGCTTCGCCGCGTACGGCATCGTGATGGGAGCCGATGGTTTCGTCCGCGTGGTCGGCTGCGTGATCTTGTGGCAACTCGATGTCACCAACGTGGGCGCTTACGCCCTCCTCGTGGCGTTGTCACCCTTGTCGGGTGTTCTGATCGTGTGGGCGCGCCGCCAACTCGTGACCAACCCCGGCCCGGAGGCCCCGTGGAGCGAAGTCACACCCAATCTCGGCTGGCTTCTCCTCGGCTCGGTGATGGGTGCCGGATTGGTGAACGCCGGTCCGATCGCCATCGATGTGCTGGCCGCCAACGACGAGGCCGAGAAGGTCACCCGTTTCGGAAACGGTGTGCTGCTCGCACGCGTGCCACTCTTCTTGTTCCAAGCCGTGCAAGCCGCGCTGTTGCCCCGTTTGGCTCGACTCGCGGCCCAGAACGATCTCGAAGAGTTTCGTGCTGGATTCCGTCGCTTGATGCTCGTCGTCGTGAGTGTTGGACTGTTCGGCACCGTGGCCTCGTTCGCGTTCGGTCCGGCGGTCCTCGACGTGGTGTACGACGGCGGTCTCGACCGAAGCACACTCACGCTGCTCGCCCTCGGCAGCGCGGTGTACATGGTCGCGTTGGCCACGGCCCAAGCCGTGATCGCCCTCCATGGCCACGCCCGCGTGGGAATCGGCTGGCTCTCGTCGATGATCGTCTTCTTGTTGTGCGCGTGGTTGTCGTCGGACGATCTGTACCTGCGCGTCGAAATCGGTCTCGTCGCGAGTTCGGTCGCGGCCCTGCTCTACTTCGCCTGGTCGTTGCGCGACCTGCTGAAGGACGGCGCCCAGCCCGATCGCGACTCGGCGTTCGAGGCGTTCATCGGCAACCCGATCGAAGGCTGACATTCTTCGCGGCGGCTACGTCGCTCGATTCGCTCGACTCAGGACGGAACGGGCAGACCCGCTCGGGCGGCTTCACGCTTGAGGTCGTGCGCCACCATCATTTTCACGAGATCGGGGAACGACACCTCGGGCTTCCAACCCAACTTCTCGCGGGCCTTGGTGGCGTCACCGATGAGCAGGTCGACCTCGGCCGGGCGGAAGAACTTGGGATCCTGTCGCACGTACTTCTTCCAGTCGGAGATTCCGACTTCGGCGAAAGCACGCTCGACGAGTTCTTCGATGGTGTGCGTCTCACCCGTGGCGATCACGTAATCGTCGGGCTCGTCCTGCTGAAGCATGAGCCACATCGCCTTCACGTAGTCGCCGGCGTAACCCCAATCGCGCTTGGCGTCGAGGTTGCCCATGACCACGTCGTCCTGAAGGCCGAGCTTGATACGCGCGGCCGCGTTGGTGACTTTGCGCGTGACGAACTCGACGCCACGACGCGGACCCTCGTGGTTGAAGAGAATGCCCGAGCAGGCGTAGAGGCCGTAACTCTCGCGGTAGTTGACGGTGATGTGGTGTCCGAACACCTTGGCGCATCCGTAGGGCGAACGCGGATGGAACGGTGTCAGCTCGGACTGCGGAATCTCGCGCACCTTGCCGAACATCTCGGATGACGAGGCCTGGTAGAAGCGAATGGTGTTGTTCTGAGCACCGCCGACCATGCGGACGGCTTCGAGCATGCGCAGAACGCCGGTACCAGTGAGATTGGACGTGAGTTCGGCCTGGTTCCACGACAGCGCCACGAACGAGATGGCGGCCAGGTTGTACACCTCGTGTGGCTGAGCGACTTCGAGGGCCTTCACGAGCGAGGGCAGATCGGCTAGGTCGCCGGGCACGATCTCGACGAAGGGAAACTCGTCGCGCATCATCTCGAGCTTGGGATTGTTCTGCCCCTTGACGACGCCGAAGACTTGGTAGCCCTTCTCGTGCAGGAGCTGAGCCAAGTGTTGACCGTCCTGGCCAGTGACTCCGGTGATGAGGGCGCGACGCATGGGACTCCTTGGGCGCCCACGACAGTGAGCGTGCGAACAGTCTACGGAGACCGCCGCACGGACCTTGATCCTCGTCGCGCCCATACACTCGATTCGTGCTGACCGTTGCCTGCGACACCGGGCCCCTGCACGGACCGGCCACCGGGATCGCCCGCGCTACCGCCGGACTACTCGACGCATTGGCGCACCACGACGTCGCCGTCGTGCCCTACGTGGTGAGTTATCGAGCCCAGCTCGAACCCGGAACCCGTCGACTCGCACTACCCGCGTCGTTGGCGTTGCGCGCGTGGGCGACGTTCGATCGACCCCGCGCCGACCGCTTCGTGCGAGACGCCGACCTCGTTCACGGAACCAACTACGTGGTTCCACCGTCTTCGTTGCCTCGCGTCGTGAGCGTCTACGACTGCTGGGCGCTCGATCGCCCCGACCTCGTCCACGCCGACGTTCGATTGGCCATGCGCGTTCTTCGTCGCAACATCGCCACCGGTGCGGTGGTTCACGCCTCTTCGCACGCCACCGCCGAACGTCTGCGCGCGCACTTCCCGCAGGCCGACATCGAGGTGATCCATCTCGGATCGACACCGCTCCCCTCGCCCCCCGCGGCCCCTGGTTTGCGACTCGGCGAACTCGTCGGCTCGCGCCCGTTCGTCTTGGCGATGGGAACCATCGAAGTGCGCAAGAACCTGCCGCACCTCGTACGAGCATTCGCCTCGGCGAACATCGTTGAAACCCTTCTCGTGATCGCCGGCGGAGACGGCAACGACCGCCCCGCGCTCGACTCGGCTCTGGCTGAACTCGACCCCGCGCTTCGCTCGCGTGTCGTGGTCACCGGACGCGTCGATGATGGAGATGCATCGTGGCTCGTTCACAACGCGCGAGTTCTCGCTTACCCGTCGCTCGACGAAGGCTTCGGCTTCCCGATCCTCGAGGCGTTCGCCGCCGGGGTCCCGGTGGTGGCGAGTACCGCTGGTTCGATCCCCGAAGTGGCCGGTGACGCCGCGCTGTTGGTGGACACCCACGACACCGACCAACTTGCGGCCACGATCACGCGAGCCGTCACCGACGACACCGATCGCACCCGACTGATTTCGGCCGGTCGACTTCGGGTCGGTTCGTTCACATGGGCGAACACGGCGACTCACATGCTCACGCTCTACCGCCGAGTCGTCGCCGATGCGGTTCGACCGTGAGAATGGCATCGTGACGTCGAAGTACACGGTGATCGCCGGCGGGGTGGGCGCGGCTCGGTTCCTGCGCGGCCTGGCGGCTGCGGTCGATCCCCGCTCCATCACCGCGGTCGTCAACACCGGCGACGACGGCTGGATCAACGGTCTGTGGGTGTCGCCCGATCTCGACACCGTCACCTACACCGTGTCGGGCGCGATCGACACCGATCGTGGCTGGGGACTCGGTGACGAGTCGTGGCGCGTGATGGAGTCGATCGGTCGCTACGCGAGCGTTCGACCTGACGATTCGGGCGCCGCCAACACCTGGTTCAACCTCGGTGATCGCGACCTGGCCACTCACTTGTACCGCACGGCCCGTCTCCGTGACGGTGCGACGCTCAGTGCGATCACCGACGAGATTCGTCGCGCGTGGGAACTCTCGCTACGAATCCTCCCGATGTGCAACCAGCCCGTGGCCACGCTCGTCGACATCGTCGACAGTGACGGATCGGAGCGCCGGGTCTCGTTCCAGGAGTACTTCGTGCAACGCCGCCACGGCGTACCGGTTCGTGCGGTGCACTTCGACGGCGCGACTGATGCAGTACCGACGTTCTTGCCCGAGGTCGCATCGGCCGATGCGGTGGTCATCGCTCCGTCGAATCCGATCGTGTCGATCGGGCCGATTCGCGCTCTCGCGGGCGTTGACGCGGCTCTGAGTGCTCGGCGCGACTCGGTCGTTGCTATCTCGCCCATCATCGCCGGCGCAGCCCTCAAGGGGCCGGCCGACCGCATGCTGATCGAACTCGGACACGAAGCGTCGGTGGTGGGAGTGGCTCGTCTCTACGCGCCCATTTGCTCCACATTGGTGATCGATCAACGCGACGTCGATGCGGTTGCCCGCGTGGAGGCGGAGGGCGTGCGCTGTGTGGTGGCCGACACGATCATGTCGTCACTCGACGTGGCGCGGGCTCTCGCACTGACGACCATCGGTGCGGTGGCATGATGGACCCGATGAGCAATCCGGCCCAACTCCGACTCACCGCCTGGGGCGTCACTGGTATCGGCGAGATCAAGCCGGGCGATCAACTCGGTGACGTCATCGTCGATGCCTGTCGCGCCGAACCGAACGGTCCGCTCGCCGACGGTGACGTTCTGGTGGTCACCCAGAAAATCGTCTCGAAGGCTGAGGGTCGCATGGTGGAGATCGATCCCACCGATCCCCTCTCACACAAAGTTCTCGTCGAGCAGGAAGGCGTCCGGGTCGTGCGACGCCGCGGCGACCTGATCATCACCGAGACCACGCACGGATTCATCTGCGCCAACAGCGGTATCGACCTGTCGAACGTCGAACGCGGATGGGCCGCGTTGCTGCCTGTCGACAGCGACCGTTCGGCGCGACGCATCCGCGACATCGTGCGCGCCAAGTTGGGAGTGCACGTTGGTGTGATCGTGTCCGACACGTTCGGCCGCCCCTGGCGCAAAGGCCTCACCGACGTGGCCATCGGAGTCGCCGGTATCGCCGCGGTGGTCGACCTGCGCGGCACGCCCGACGCTCTCGGACGCGTGATGCAGGTGACCGAGGTATGCGTGGCCGACGAGATCGCATCGGCAGGCGAACTGGTGATGGGCAAGTCGAACGGAGTGCCGGTGGCCGTGGTGCGCGGGTGCGACCCCGAGTGGTTCCGCGAGTCGTCGATCTCCGAGATCGTGCGTCCGGCCAACGAAGACCTGTTCCGCTGACCCGAGGTCAACCGAGAAGTCGACTCACGCCTTCGTCCACGGTGGTGAATGGCGCCCAGCCGAGATGCAGTCGCGCTCGAGCCGACGACAACGCGACTCGCGACACGTGGTGAGTTCGTTTGGGTGCGTTGGTGGCGGGCATTCCCGACCCGACCGAACGCCAGATGTCGCGCACGGTGGTCTGCACACCCGTGCCAACGTTGAGGGCGAGCCCCCCGCCTTTTCCAGCGGCTCTGACCAACGCGTCGACCGCGTCATCGATCCAGAGCAGATCTCGTGTTTGGCGACCATCACCGTGAATGGCGAACTCGGCGCCGTTGTCACGGGCAGCCAGCGCCGCCGCCACCACGTTGCTGTCGGGACGCATCCGAGGTCCGTACACCGTCGGCAGGATCAGCGCCGTGTACTCGACTGCGTGACGATCGCGGTAGCCGGCCAACACGTCGAGCATCGAGTTGGCGATGATTCCGCTCACGGTGCCCGGCGCGCGTTCGTGGTCTTCACGCACCGGTAGATCGCGCAAGGAAATCTCGCCGTAGACCTGGCTGGCCGGAAGGACGGTCACGACTTTCGACGCGGGCGACACCGAGCGAACCGCTTCGAGGCAAGCGACCAGAACCGCCAGCGCCTCCACGGCGAGCAATGGATGGCGCGCATCGGATCCGAGCCCGCGCACGAGATACAGAACTTCAGGGGTCCGACGTTCGAGCAGTGTGGACAACTCGGGTGCGGCTGCATCGAGCTGCTGAATCGACAGCCGTCCGCCCCGAGCGCGGGCCTCGGCCAAATTCGCCAGTGATCCAGTGGTGAAGTCGTCCACCACGTCGACAGTCACGTCGTCGATGAGAAGCCGATCGACCAGGTGCGACCCGATGAATCCGGCCCCGCCGATCACGACCGCCGACGACGGTGCGACGACGGTCGGTTTACGCGGCACGTCAGGCCGCCGACGGATCGGGAACGAGAGCATTGCTCAGCGCTGCTCCCGCCGCAACGGTTCCTTGGGCACCGATGACCGAGTCGCGCAACGACGCGTTCTCGCCGACATCGCCCATCACGATGCTGTCGACGACTTCGGCACCGCGATGAATCACGGCACCGGGGAGAATCACCGAACTGATCACCGTTGCCTCGGCGTCGACGCGGGCGCCCTGGGCCACGAGCGAGTGCTCGATGTGCGCCGACGAATCGACGGTCGCCCCCGGTTCGACGGCGACACACGACAGCGATCGACGACGACCGTCGAGCATGTCGAGATTGGCCTGCCGGTACAACGACGGCCGGCCCGTGTCGACCCAGTAGTCGTCGGTGGCCATCGCGTACAGCCGCCGGTCGGCCACGATTTGCGGGAACGTTTCGCGCTCGATGGACACCTTTCGCCCCGTCGGGATGCGCCGCAACACCGACGGTTCGAACACGTAAGTACCAGCGTTGATGAGGTTGCTCGGCGCCGTGCCGGGCGCTGGTTTCTCGACGAATCGCGACACGAGTCCGGTCCCGTCGACGTCGACGACTCCGAAGGACGACGGGTCGTCGACGGGAGTGAGATGCAACGTTGCTTCGGCGCCACTGCGACGGTGGAAGGCGAGCAATGCGGACACGTCGAGATCGGTGAGCACGTCGCCGTTGACGACCACGAAGGTGTCGTCGACTCCGGCGTGTTCGGCGGCGAAGCGGATCGCACCTCCGGTGTCGAGCGGTTCGGGCTCGACCGCGTAGTGCAACCGAACACCAGCGCACGTGCCATCGGGGAAGGCGGCCATGAACGGCTCGGGCTTGAAGCCCAGGGCCAACACGACGTCGTCGACTCCAGCCGATGCGAGCATGCGCACCAAGTTCTCGATGATCGGCCGGTGACCGACCGTGAGCATGGGCTTGGGCGTGGTGAAGGTGAGCGGTCGCAGACGGGTGCCGAACCCGCCGACCAACACCACTGCGCGCATCAGCCGCCGGTGGTGGTGGGGGCCGGAGCGACCGTCGTGGTGGCCGCCGAGGCGACCGTGGTGCTCGGAGCGGCTGGGCCGACCACAGTGGTCGAGACATCACTGGTCACGTCGACGGCGCTGTCACCGGGAACAGCCGGGGCCGACGTGGGCGGAGCCGCGCCGGTGTCGGCCGCGCCCAATTCGGGCAACTGGGCCGCCGAGGGCGGAAGTCCGGGCACGGTGCCAGCTGGCACGAACGCGATAGCGAACGCCATACCGTCCTGAGTGAGGCGAACGTCTCCGAAATTGGTGATGAACGTCGAGAAGTCGTTGGCGTTGTCGTACGACTCGTACGCGTAGACCACTACTTCACCGTCGACCGACTTGCCGTCCTTGTCGATGCACTTGGTCTCACCCTCTTCGTACACCGCGCCGCCCTGGTCGTCAGGGAACTCGATCTTGGTGTCGGAGACCTTCACGCCGTACACGTCGAGGAACACGCCCAACTTGGCGTTACGGCCGGTAGCCGCCGATGTGTAGGGGTGCCAGTGCATGACGCCGTCATCGTGGCTGTGAATGCCGGTACGACGGAACTTGTCGTTGGCCAACTGTCCAGCGGTGTCGAGTTCTTCTTTGTTGCCCTGGAGGTCGGGCAACCAGGTGTCGCAGGCGTAGAAGCCGTACGAGGCGTGCCAGTGGTCGTTGACCGTGGGCGGCGTGTTGCGATCGGGAATGGAAGCCCGCGAGTAGACGATCAGGGCCGCGCCGACGACGGCCAGGCCGACCACGACAGCGGGGAAAAGAGTGCCGCCCTTGAAGCGGACCTTCTTTCCCTTGCCCTTGGCGGCGAGACGCGCGACGCGCGACGCCGAATTGCGACCGGATGACTTGGCGTTCGGACCC
>VERK01000089.1 GCA_018882725.1 Actinomycetota bacterium
GCATCGGGCCGTGAACTGGGTTCGCCACCCGCGTCTCGAATCGCATCCGCAGTTCGCCTTGGCACAATTGCAGTACACGCAGTGCGGGGGAGTGCTGGCGTTCGAGTTGGCCGGTGGCCGCGAGGCCGGGGCACGTTTCGTGGAAGCGGTGCGGTTGTGCCGACCGGCCACGTCGATGGGCGGCCCCGAGACCTTGGTGACTCATCCGGCGTCCACCACGCACGCCGGGCTCACGCCCGACGAATTGGCGGTGGCCGGGATCACCCCGGGCACGGTGCGCATGAGCTGCGGCCTCGAGCACACCGACGACGTCGTCGCCGATGTGCTGGCCGCCTTGGCCTGACGACCAGGACAAATCGCCCCTGGTGATACGAACATATGTTCGATAATCTCGGCCCGTGGCCTACTCGTGGGGAATGCAGGGGCCCACGACCTGGTCGGAACTCGAGGCCCGGTTGTCGGGTCGTCGGCCGGCCGATCGCGGCCGGGACGGTCGCGCCCCCGGCGCCACCACCGGTAACGCCGGTGGCGATGGCCCGGCTTTCGGCCGGGTGCGCCAGCCCTATGAGCCACCCGTCGAGCAATCCGCACCCCGCGCCGTCGTGCCGTACGCCGAACTGCATTGCCACTCGAACTTCTCGTTCCTCGACGGCGCCTCGCATCCCGAAGAACTCGTCGAAGAAGCGCATCGCCTCGGTCTGAGTGCGCTCGGGCTCACCGATCGCAACGGGTTGTACGGCATCGTGCGATTCGCCGAAGCGGCGCGCGCGGTGCAGTTGCCCACGGTGTTCGGCTCCGATGTGACGGTGCACGACGGTGATGGCACGCACCAGATCGTGTTGGTGGCCGATGGCCCAAGCGGTTACGCGCACCTGGCTCGCGCGTTGAGCCTGGCCCAACTCGCGGGTCGCAAGAACGAACCGCGTTGCACCGTCGCCGATCTCGCGCGTGAGGGAGCGGGCCACTGGTGGGCGCTCACGGGCGAACGCGATGGCGCCGTGGTGTCGGCGCTCGTGGCCGATGGTCCGTCGGCGGCGCGACGCGAACTGGCTCGACTCGTCGAAGCATTCGGGCGCGATCGTGTGCTCGTCGAGTTGTGGGATCACGGCGATCCGCTCGATTCGGCGCGCAACGATGCGTTGGCCGAGATCGCCGCGCGATCCGATGTGCAGTGCGTGGCCACCAACGCCGTGCGCTACGCCACGCCGGCGGCCCGTCGACTCGCGTCGGCCATGACGGCGGTGCGACGGCGGGCGAGTCTCGACGAGGTCGATCCGTGGTTACCCGGTTCGGCCAGTGCTCATCTGCGCAGCGGAGCCGAACAGATGCGTCGATTCGCGCGTTATCCGGGTGCGGTGGAAGTCGCGGCCGAGATCGGCGTCGCCGCCGCGTTCGATCTGTCGTTGGTGGCTCCGAAGTTGCCGCCGTATCCGTGCCCCGATGGTCTCACCGAGATGCAGTTCTTGCGACGGTTGGCCGAAGAAGGGGCCACACGTCGTTACGGCCAGCGTCCGAGCAGCGGTGAAGACCTCAGCCTGCGCGCTCGCGCCTGGAACGCGATCGACCACGAACTCGCGATCGTCGAAGCACTCGGCTTCCCGGGTTACTTCCTCGTGGTGTGGGACATCGTGCAGTTCTGTCAACGCTCCGACATCTACTGCCAGGGTCGGGGGAGTGCGGCCAACAGCGCGGTGTGTTACGCGCTCGGCATCACCAAAGCCGATGCGGTGTCGCTCGGGTTGCTGTTCGAGCGCTTCTTGTCGCCCGAACGCGATGGTCCACCCGACATCGATCTCGACATCGAGAGCGGGCGTCGCGAAGAAGTCATCCAGTACGTGTTCAACCGCTACGGCCGCCATCACACCGCGCAGGTGGCCAACGTCATCACGTATCGCGCGCGCTCGGCCGTGCGCGACATGGCTCGTGCCCTCGGCTACTCACCCGGCCAGCAAGACGCGTGGTCGAAACAGATCGATCGCTGGGGCCGTGTGCAAGGTGTGGTCGAACAGACCGGCCCCGACGGACGTCCCGATCACTCCATTCCGTCGCCGGTGCTCGAGTTGGCCATGGAGATCGAAGACATGCCGAGACATCTCGGCATCCACTCGGGTGGCATGGTCATCTGCGATCGACCCGTGATCGAGGTGTGCCCGGTCGAGTGGGCCACCATGCGCGATCGCAGTGTGTTGCAGTGGGACAAGGACGACTGCGCGGCGGCTGGCCTCGTGAAGTTCGATCTGTTGGGCCTGGGCATGTTGTCGGCGTTGCACGGCGCGGTCGACCTGGTGGCCGAGCACGAAGGCGAACACATCGACCTGGCCACCTTGCCGCAGGACGACGACGTGTACGCCATGTTGTGCCGTGCCGACACCGTGGGTGTGTTCCAGATCGAATCGCGCGCGCAGATGGCCACGCTGCCGCGCCTCAAACCGCGTCGCTTCTACGACCTCGTGGTCGAAGTGGCGCTCATTCGCCCCGGACCCATTCAGGGCGGGTCGGTGCACCCGTACATCCGCCGCCGCAACGGACAAGAGCCCATCACGTATCTGCATCCACTGCTCGAGAACAGCCTGGGCAAGACCCTCGGTATCCCGCTGTTCCAAGAACAGCTCATGCAGATGGCCATCGACGTCGCCGGGTTCACGCCGTCGGAAGCCGATCAGTTGCGCCAGGCCATGGGATCGAAGCGCAGCCGCGCGCGTATGCAGCGTCTGCGCCAACGCTTGTACGAGGGCATGGCCGAGCGGGGCATCGTGGGCGATGTCGCTGATGAGATCTTCGACAAGATGGCGGCCTTCGCCAACTACGGATTTCCCGAGAGCCACTCGGTGTCGTTCGCGTACCTCGTCTATTCGTCGTCGTGGTTGAAGTTGCACAAACCGGCGGCGTTCTACGCGGGTCTGCTCAATGCACAGCCGATGGGTTTCTGGAGTCCGCATTCGCTCGCCCAAGACGCGCGCCGTCACGGGATCGTGGTGCGCACCCCCGATCTGCTCGCGTCCACCGCCGGCGCCACTCTCGAACGCGACTCACAGAGCCACGGCGGATTCGCAGTGCGTCTCGGCCTCGAATCGGTGCGCGGTGTGAGCCACGAGCTGGCCGCCACGATTCAGAACGAACGCACCGAGCGTGGTGCGTATCGCGGTATCGACGATCTCGTGCGCCGTGTTCCCGATCTCACGCTCGCGCATCTCGAAGCCTTCGCCACCGCTGGCGTCTTCGGCGAGTGCTTCGCGTTCGATCGTCGCCAGGCGTTGTGGGCCGTGGGCGCGGCTCATCAGTCGCGGCCCGATCGACTGCCCGGACTCGCCATCACGAACGCTCCCACGCTGCCCGGTATGCAACCCATCGACGAAGCCATCGCCGATCTGTGGGCCACGGGCGTGGCACCCACCGGACACCCCACGTCGTTCTTGCGCGAGCAACTCGACGAGATGGGAGTCGTCACGGCCGAACGTCTGCTCACCATCGATGCCGCCAAGGTGTGGGTGGCGGGCGTGGTCACGCATCGTCAGCGGCCGTCGACGGCTGGTGGCACCACGTTCATGAATCTCGAGGACGAAACCGGCCTCATCAACATCGTGGTGTCGGTGGGTTGCTGGAAACGTTTCCGACCAGTCGCGCGTGGCGCGTCGTCACTTCTCATCCGCGGTCGTCTGCAACGAGTGGAGGGTGTGGTCAACATCGTGGCCGAGCACATTCGTCCGCTCGCCACTCCGGCGGCAGCCAGCACCGCCACCTTCGTCCGGAACTTCCGCTAGTTGGTGGCTGCGCGACCAGCCAGATACGCGCCCCACAAGGTGACCGCGCAACCGAGCACCGACACGATCTCCACGGCCTCGTCGAGGATCACTGCGCCCAGGATCAACGACACCACCGGGATCAAGTACGTGGTGACCGATGCGCGTGTACTGCCGAAGCGACCGGCGTTGGCGGCCATGGCCACGTAGGCCAGAGCGGTTCCGAACACGCCCATGGCGACGATCATGAGAAACGGCTTCCACGCGAACTCGACGTCGCCGACCTTGACGAGACCGAACGGTGCGGTGAGAACGAACGCCACCAACTGCGTGTTCCAGAGGACCGGCAATGCGCCGTACTCGCGCTGCAGTGGTGCGGCCAGGTCGAGTGCGAATCCGTAGCACGCGAGGGCGATGAAGATCAGCAGGAGTCCGATGGCACTGGACGAGCCGTCGTCGAGTGTCGGCAACGCGATGAGCACCACACCACCGAAACCGACCGCCAAGCCGTACAACTGTGATCGCGACGGTCGACGTTTGTACACGAGCGTCGCCACGGTGGCCACGAACAACGGAATAGCGCCGTTCAACATTCCCGACACGCTCGAGGCCACACGCTCGCCCGCGAAGGGGAACATGGTGAGCGGAACGGCCATCCAGATGAGGCCGAGGAGGAACAGCCGCGGCCAGGCCTCACGCGGCAGCCTCATCCGCGCGGCTGGCACGAACGCGAGGGTGGCGAAGCCGAGACCGATACGCATCGGCGTGATCATGATCGCGGGGAACGCCTTCAGTCCTTCGGCGATGAAATAGAACGAGGTTCCCCAGATGAGTCCGGGGACGGCCAGTCGGGCCAGATCGGTGCGCGCCTCGCTCGTTCGTGCGTCGCTCATGTGCGAGCCGCCAGACGCCAACGAGCGATCGCGCGCCAACCGTTCAGTACGGCTCCCACGAACACGGTGGCCACGATCACGAAGGCGGTGGCCGTGCCGTCGTCGAACACGACGTTGCGCAACACCATGCCGAGGGCCACGGTGCCGACCCATGTGATCGCACCCGAACGCGGCGACAACGGGTCGCGCCACACCAACGCCACCAGCCAGGTGACCAACAAGGCGACGAGGAACGGTGCCGCGGTTTCGAACACGCCGGTCGGGGCCACACCTTCGTCGTGATTGCGTCGGCCGATCGCCACGAAGACCACGATCGACAGGACGTCGGCGAGGAGGCTCCAGGCTCTGACTCGGATGGTGGACGACATGTTCGGTCTCACACCTTCTCGATCGACACGATCGCGTTGTAGTCGGGGATGCGGCTGGCGTCGTCGTTGAGTTCGGCGCTGATGAGGACGTTGCCCTCCGGCCAGTGCACCTGCACGCTCTGCCGGGGAAGTTGAACCATCTTCACCGTGCCGAGCATCGATCCGACCGGACTCGCCAGACGAACACGGTCACCTTCGCCCACACCGAGATCACGGGCATCCCGTTCGTCGATGTACACCGCGTCACGACCGGCACCAGTGAGCGGATCGCGTTCGTTGAACACCATCGAGTTGAACTGCTTGCCGCGGCGCGTGCTCAAGAAGAACTGCCCGGGTGCGACGGCCGGTGGGCTGACGTCGACCACGCTGAAACGTGCGCGACCATCAGGGAGCGGGAACTCGCCGCCCGCGCACAGGTGTCGTCCGCCGTATTGCACGGCGTCGCCGGTATTCGACAAGGTCTCGATACCGGCGTACATCGGAACCACACGCGCGATCTCGGCGCGCAACTCCTGATTGTCGGCCCACTCGAACGCTTCGGCCCGTTGCGCATCAGTGCGCACGGCGAGGTCGGCGAAGATGCGCCATTCGCTACGGGCCTCGCCGGGTGCGTCGATCACCTGGGGGCTGAAGGCGATCTGCCGCTCGGTGGTGGTGGACGTGCCACCCCCTTCTTGTTCGTAGCGGGTGGCGGCCGGTAGGAGAATCACGTCGTCGCCGTCGAGCAGCATCTGCGACGTGAGCACGATGTCTTGATGCACTCGCAGCGGAACACGCTCGAGTGCTCGGGCCACGCGATCGGGATCGGGCATCACGTCGAGGAAATTCGAGCCGTCGAGATACAGCACGTCGATCGCATCCGATTCGGCGGCCAACACCATCTCGGGTGCGGTAAGACCCGGACGATCAGGAACCGGAAAACCCCACGTGTCGGAAAGTTCGCGAGCCGACTCGGGAGACACCGGAATCGAACCGGGGAACGCGGTGGAGTACGCACCCATCTCGGCGCCGCCTTGCACGCCTGAGTGGCCGCGAATGGGCATGAGCCCGGCGCCGTCGCGGCCCACGTTGCCGCGCGCGAGGGCCACGTTCACGATGGCCTGCACACCTTCCACACCATGGCGATGCTGGGTGATCCCCATGCTCCAGATGAGAACCGCCCCTCGCGCCGACGAATACAGATCGGCGAACGCACTGAGTTGCGCGGCCGTCACGCCTGCGGTGTCGAGGAGATCACGGAAATCGAGGGCGTCGAGGTGCGCGCACAATTCGGTCCAGCCCGTGGTGTGATCGTGCACGAACGTCTCGTCGATCGAACCACGTCGACGCAACTCGACCAGCAAGGCGTTGGCCAACGCAACATCACCTTCCGGACGCACCGGTACGTGCAGATCGCACAACTTCGTGCCGAACAAGAACGACTCGGGCTTCGACGGAACCCAGTAGCGCTCGAGGCCGGGCTCGAGATACGGATTGACCACCACGACCTTCGCGCCGTTCTTCTTGGCCTCGTAGAGGTACTTGGTGAACACCGGTTGGTTGTTGGCCACGTTGGTGCCCCACAGCACCACCAGGTCGGTGTCGATCACGTCTTGCAGACTGCACGTGCTCGCGGCCACACCGATGGTCGACTTCAACCCGATGGTGGACGGTGCGTGGCACGTGCGCGCGGCCGAGTCGATGTTGGCGATGCCCATCGCGCGGGCCGCCTTGCCGGCGGCGTAGTACGCCTCGTTGGTGAGGCCGCGGCTGGTGAGATAGATCGCGGTGCGATCGGGGCCAGCGGCGCGGATGCGCGACGAGACGGCGTCGAGGGCCTTGTCCCACGTTATGCGATGGAACCCGAGATCACCGCGGCGACGACGCATCGGAAACGCCAGCCGGCCCATCTCGCGCAACTCGGTGCTCGAGCGATTGCGCAACCACGACACGTCGTGAAGAACCGAGTGATCGAACGGTTCGGCGCAGTTGACCTCGAGCAGCTTGAGTCGCGTAGTGCAGAGATGAATCCCGTCCAGCGTCCAGTCGTGAAAGCCGGCCACGCCGAGTGCACAGCCGTCGCACACACCCTTCGACAAGATGTTCCATGCCTTGCGCGGCGACTTGCGCACGTGCAAGGCGACCTGAGCCATCTCGGCCAGGTGATTGGGTTTGGTGTGGCCGATCCCGTTGGGGGAGAGGCTCACCCACGATTTCGGATTCCAGAGCCGTGGTGCCACGGCCCGATCAGATCTCTTCGTAGTACTCGCGACCGAGGTGCGTGATCTGGTCTTCGCCCATCATCCAACGCAACGTGTTCTTCAACTTGGTGAGCTGAATGAACAAGTCGTGTTCGGGGTACAGACCCGGCGCCACCTGCGGGCTCTTGTAATAGAAGCTCAGCCATTCCTGAATGCCACCGAGGCCAGCGCGCTGCGCGAGGTCGGAGAACAAGATCAGGTCGAGGGCGAGAGGAGCGGCGAGGATCGAGTCGCGGCAGAGGAAGTTGACCTTGATCTGCATCGGGTAGCCGAGCCAACCCGTGATGTCGATGTTGTCCCAACCCTCTTTGTTGTCACCACGCGGCGGGTAGTAGTTGATCTGAACCTTGTGGAACACGTCGCCGTACAGATCGGGATACTTCGACGGCTGCAAGATGTCTTCGAGCACGCCGAGCTTCGACTCTTCCTTGGTCTTGAAGTTCTCGGGAGCGTCGAGCACCTCACCGTCGCGGTTGCCGAGGATGTTGGTGCTGTACCAACCCGACAGGCCGAGCATGCGGGCCTTCAACATCGGCGCCAACACGGTCTTCATGAGGGTCTGACCGGTCTTGAAGTCCTTGCCCGAGATGGGCACACCCTTGTCGGTGGCGAACTGGCGCAGCACCGGAGCGTCGACGGCCAAGTTGGGTGCGCCGTTGTTGAACGGCACACCTTCGAGAAGGGCGGCGTAGGCGTACAACTGACATGGCGACACCGTCTCGTCGTTGGCATCGATGGCCTTCTCGAACGATTCGAGATCGATGTGCGCGCGACCCGGCTCGATGAAGATCTCGGTGCTCGCGCACCAGATCATGACGAGGCGTTCACACTTGTTGTCTTCGCGGAAACGGTTGATGTCTTCGCGAATCGCGTTGAGCATGCCGCGCTTCGACGAGATGGCCTTCACGTGCTGGCCGTCGAGGTTGCGCGCGTACTTGCGCTCGAACGCGGCCTGCATGGGGCGCACCTCGCGCAGCGCATCCGAGATTGCCTCGATGTGCTTGCCGCTCTCGAGCACGCCGGCACGGCTGGCCGACACGTACGCGTCGTCGGGGTACACGTCCCAGGCGCCCCACACGATGTCGTCGAGGGCGGCGAGGGGAACGAAGTCCTTGATGAGGGGTGTGCGGTCGTCGGTGCGCTTGCCCAGGCGGATGGTGCCCATCTGGGTGAGCGAGCCGATGGGCTTGCCCAGGCCGCGCTTGGTGAGTTCGACGCCGGCGATGAGCGTGGACGCGACGGCGCCCAGGCCGACGGTCA
>VERK01000090.1 GCA_018882725.1 Actinomycetota bacterium
TGGTGGAGGTTCGCTGATGGCCCGCACCGCTGTAGCGCGTTCGACTGCCAAGCCGGCCAAGCGGCCGTCGAGGAAGCCGATCAAGAAGACCGTGACCACGAGAACCTCGGCCGATCGTCAGGCCCGACCGGCCACACGTCAGCGCTCGAAGCCGACCCGGTCGAAGTTGGCACTGGCCGTTTCCAATCGCAATCTGACCCGCCGCAGTCGGCGTCTGGTGTACCTGACGTCAGGCCTGGTGGTTCTGGTCGTCGGCATCATGATGATGATCGTCATCGCTCAAACGCGCATCGCTGAGAACCAGATGCAGATCGACAAGATCGAGAGTCAGATCTCGGCCGAGCGTGATCGTTACAACAGCCTGCGGCTCGAGCGCTCGTCACTGCGTGAGCCGGCTCGTCTGGTGGCCAACGCGCGAGCCATCGGAATGCAGCCCGGTGTCGGTACCGACTTCACATCGGTCGATCCGTACACGGTGGCCGCGGTTCTCGTGTCCACTGGCGGTGTCGATGCCGAGCTGCTGGATGCAACGGAAAATCCGTTCGAGACCTACGGCGAGTTCAAGGCCACGGTTGGAGGTCAGCCGTGACGACGCGCCGCAGCAATTCGACTCGGACTCGCACGACCCGGACCAGTGCGACGCGCGCGAAGAGTGCGCCCAAGAAGAACGCACCGAGAAAGAGCGCCCCCAAGAAAGCCTCGACGAGTCGGTCATCGCGGGCGTCGTCGTCGGCCGCACGCTGGAGTCTCGGACCGTCGCGCGGGCGGGCCAGGTTCGCATTCGGTGTTGGCATGTTGCTCTTCGCGGCGGCCATCGGCCGTCTCGTGTGGGTGCAGGTGTGGGACGGTTCGGCGCTTCGGGCCGAAGGTGTGCAGCAACGCGAGTCGTATCTGAAGGTGGCGGCACCGCGCGGGACGATCTTCGATCGTGACGGCAACGAGATGGCTATCACGGTGCCGGCGACGTCGATTTACGCCAATCCGAAAGCAGTCGTGGATGCTCAGGCGACCGCGCACCTGCTCGGTCAGATGCTCGGGTTCGACGTCGAGCGTGAAGCCGAACTGGCCTCGAAGTTGAACGATCGCTCGCAGTCGTTCGTGTACGTGCAGCGTTTCGTCGACGATTCGGTTGCCGAGGCGATCCTCGCACTCAATCTCGCCGGCGTGAACGGAGTGACCGAACCCAAGCGAGTGCAGGTGGCCGGAGGTCTCGCGCGCAACGTGATCGGTCGCACCGACCCGTTCGGTGATGGCGCAGCCGGACTCGAACTGCAGTACGACAAGGTGCTTCGGGGCGTCGAAGGAACCGTCGTGCGCGAGGTGAACAACGCCGGCCGCACACTGCCGGGCGGCTCGAAGGTCATCGAGTCGGCTCGCCCGGGAACCGATCTGGTGCTGACGATCGACCGATCGATGCAGTACCAGGTCGAGCAGGCGTTGCTGCAGCGAGTCGGCGAACTCTCAGCCAAGGGTGGCCACGCCATCGTGATGGACGTCGCGACCGGTGAAGTTCTCTCCATCGCCAGCGCCGAACGCACCGCGGCTGGCCTCGTCCAGATCTCATCGGGCAACTTGGCCGCTGTTGAAGCGCACGAACCGGGTTCGGTCGCCAAGATCTTCAGTGTCGCGGCCACGCTCGACAAGGGGGTGGCCACACCGTCGTCGGTGTATCAGGTCCCCGGTGTGTTCGTGTTCGACGAGGGAACGAAGTTCGAATACAGGATCAAGGACGCGTATCCGCACGACCTCGAGCCGATGACGTTGCACGACATTCTCGTCAAGTCGTCGAACATCGGAACGATGATGGCAGCCACCGAGATCGGAGTCACCGGCCTCCACGACTACCTGCAGGCATTCGGCTTCGGCCGTAGCACGGGTCTCGGCTACCCCGGTGAGAGTTCGGGTTCGCTGCGTGACGCAGACGAACTGCAAGGTTCGGAGAAGGCGACCATCACCTACGGCTACGGATTCGCGTCGACGTCGCTGCAGTTGGTGTCGGCGGTGAACGCGGTGGCCAACGACGGAGTGTTCGTCGCGCCTCGACTCGTGCGCGCCACCATCGACGACAACGGTGTGTACTGGGAGTCGCCGTTGGGCGAAACGCGTCGGGTGATCTCCGAACAGACCGCCCGCACCATGACCGGAATCCTCACCGATGTCGTCTGTCTCGGCACCGCGACACGCGCCCAAGTGTCGGGCATCTCCGTCGCCGGCAAGACCGGCACCGGCTACAAGACGCAGGACAACGGCACCTACGTCACCGAGGACGGCACCCGCGCTTACTTCGCGACCTTCGTGGGCTACCTTCCCGCGAATAACCCCCGCGTCACCATTCTCGTCTCGATCGACGAACCGAATCCGAGCAGCCGTGACCGTTTCGGCGGAACTGCCGCCGCTCCGGTGTTCGCCGCGCTCGCCAAAGTCGCCATTCAGGAACTCTCGATCGAGCCGGGTGACGGCGACCGTGGTTGCGTGAAGTGACGTGTCGATCGTGACCGTGTCGTCGCCGCGCTCGCTGTCGGACCTGGCCCGAGTACTCGGACATTCGATCGATCAGACATCGATCGTGACCCGCGTGACTCACGACTCGCGCGACGTGGTTCCGGGGGCGATCTTCTGCTGCGTTCGTGGACAGCGGTCAGACGGGCACGACTTCGCGGCCGATGCCGTGGCTCGTGGTGCGATCGCACTCGTTGTCGAGCGTCCCGTCGCGGGCCTGTCGATCCCGCAGATCCATGTTGCGGATACACGTATTGCTCTCGCGCAACTGTCGTGTGAGTTCTTCGGTCACCCGTCGCAGCAGTTGCGCGTGATCGGTGTGACCGGGACCAACGGCAAGACGACCACCACGCAGCTCCTGGGTTCGATCATGCGCACCGCTGGCTGGACCAGCGAAGTGTTCGGAACCTTGTCGGGGCAGTACACGACACCGGAGGCTCCAGTACTCCAAGAGCGTCTGGCCGGATTCCTCGCCGATGGTGGACGGGCGGTGGCGATGGAAGTGTCGTCGCACTCACTCGCGTTGCACCGAGTCGATGGCACGCGGTTCGCGGTAGGCGTGTTCACCAATCTCGGCCGCGACCACCTCGACTTCCACGGCGACATGGAGTCGTACGGAGCCGCCAAGGCCCGACTCTTCACCACTCAATTCTGCGATCGGGTGGTGATCAACGTCGACGACACGTTCGGCGCGAAGCTGGCGCGCCTGGTCGATCGGAGTGTCGATGTCATCCCGTACTCGCGGGCCGACGTGAGCGACGTGACGATCAGTCCGGTTTCTCACTCGTACACCTGGCAAGGCCGCCGGGTGACCGCACCACTCGGTGGATCGTTCAACGTGATGAATTCGCTCGCTGCCGCCACCGCGGCGGTGGCGGCCGGGCTCGACTCCGACTCGGTGGTCGCCGGATTGGCGTGCGCGCCGACCGTTCCCGGTCGATTCGAAAGTGTGGAAGCCGGTCAGGACTTCACGGTTCTCGTCGACTACGCCCACACGCCCGACGGTCTCGCAGAAGTTCTGCGTTCCGTGCGCGAAGCGATCGTCGAAGGCGGGAAGGTCATCGTCGTCTTCGGTTGCGGTGGCGATCGCGACAAGGCCAAGCGGCCGATGATGGGTGAGATCGCCGTCTCGTTGGCCGACTCCGTGATCATCACATCGGACAATCCGCGCTCGGAGGATCCGCGGGCGATCATCGACTCGATCGCGGCGGGCATTCCCGATCACCTTCGTCACCGGCTGCACGGCATCTTCCCGGAGCGGGCCGAGGCGATCGGCCGTGCGCTTCGCCAGGCCTCTGCGCAGGACGTCGTGGTGATCGCCGGCAAGGGTCACGAAATCACCCAGACCATCGGAAGTACGGTGGTTCCCTTCGACGATCGGGTCGTGGCCCGCGAATTCCTGGAGGGCCGTTCATGATCGCGGTGATGATCGCCGGAGCCACGGCCATGTTCGTGTCGCTGTTCGCGACTCGCTTCCTCATCACCTTCTTCCGCGATCGCGGCAAGGGTCAGCCGATCCTCGGCAAGGAAGACCACGGACCCGAACATCACAAGAAGAAGTCGGGAACTCCGACCATGGGCGGTCTGGCGATCGTCGGAGCCGCGTTCATCGGTTGGGTCGTCGCTCACATCCGCGACGGCCTGGCGTTCTCCAATCAAGCGATGATCATCTGGGTCGGCATCATCGTGATGGCGGGTATGGGTTTGCTCGATGACGTGATCAAGGTCAACAAGGGTCACAACCGCGGCATCTTCTGGAAGAAGAAGGGCTACATCACGTTCGCCATGGCGTGTGGCATCACCTGGTGGCTGGTGGCGGCAACCAACGTCTCGGAGACGATCTCGTTCACGCGCTTCGATTGGCCCGGCTGGGAGATCCCGTGGTGGCTCTGGGTCGTGTGGACAGCGCTCATGATGTGGGCAACCACCAACGCGGTCAACGTCACCGACGGTCTCGACGGTCTCGCGGGCGGCTCGGCGCTCCTCGGATTCCTGGCGTTCACGATCATCGGCTACTGGTCGTTCCGTAATCCCGAGGTGTACGGGGTGCTCGCGGGGGGAACCGTGAATCCGCTCGACCTGGCGGTGCTCTCGGCTGGGTTCGCTGGAGCCTGCGGTGGATTCCTCTGGTGGAACGCCGCACCAGCGCGAATCTTCATGGGTGACGTGGGAGCACTCGGCATCGGCGCCGCCCTCGGTTTGCTCGCAGTCGGTACCAACACGCACTTCCTGCTTCCCTTGATCTGCGGAGTGAACGTGATGGAAGCCGGGTCGGTGGCCATCCAGATGACGATCTTCAAAGCCTCGGGTCGCAAGCGTCGTTTCTTCCGCATGACCCCGATTCATCACCACTTCGAACTGATCGGCTGGCCCGAGACCACGGTCATCATCCGCTTCTGGATCATCGGCGGCATCTGTGTCGCCGCCGCATTGGCCATGTTCATCGGCGACTTCACGCGGATCACCGACTCGGGGTTCGTGCCTTGAGTGAGCGCGCCTTGGTGTACGGAGTCGCGGTGGCCGGCTTGGCGACCGCTCGCGCTCTGGTCGACCGCAACATCGACGTCGTAGCGGTCGACGATCAGCCGACGCCAGCGAAGTCGTCGGCGATGGCTGCCATGGGAGTCGAACTGCGCGCGACTCCCGACGATGTCGAACTCGACGCGATGATTGCCGCGTCCACGGTGGTCGTGCCGGCTCCGGGCGTTCCTGAGAGCCACCGGGTGGTGCGGGCCGCGCAGAGGCTCGGACGTCGTGTCGCCACCGAACTCGATCTGGCCTACGACTGGGAGTCGGCCCGCGTCGGAGGTCCGCGTCCGATCGTCGCGGTGACCGGCACTGATGGCAAGACCACCACCACGTTGCTCGCCGCCGCGATGATTCAAGCCGCTGGTCGGGCGACGGTTGCGTGCGGCAACACCGAAGTCCCGATGGTCGAGGCATTGGCCCTGGACGTCGACTGCTTCGTCGTCGAAGCCACCAGCTTTCGACTGGCGTTCACGACGACCTTCCGCGCCGATGCTGCCGCCTGGCTGAACCTGGCGCCCGATCATCTCGATTGGCACGAGTCGATGAAGACGTACGAGGCGGCCAAGGCCCGTCTGTGGGCTCACGTTCGCCCGTCCGACACCGCCATCGGGTGGGTCGACGATCCGATCGTGATGAGGCATCTCGCCCGTGCCGCCTGCCAGCGCGTCACCTTCGGACTCGATCAGGCCGACTACAAAGTGGTCGACGGCGCGCTGACGGGGCCATCCGGTGTGATCGGCCAGGTTGGTGCGACGCGTCGCGCCCTCCCGCACGACGTCACCAATGCGTTGTGCGCCTCGGCGCTCGTGATCGAGAGTGGACTCGCTGACGCTCGGTCGATCGGAGCCGCGCTCGGAGACTTCGAGGCTCCGCACCACCGAATCGAATTCGTGGGCCAGCACGACGACATCTCGTGGTTCGACGACTCGAAGGCCACCACCCCTCACGCCGTGCGCACGGCGCTGCGCGGATTCAGCAACGTGGTCCTGATCGCTGGCGGTCGCAACAAGGGTCTCGACCTGACGCCCATCGCCGACGAGAGCGCGCGCATTCGCGCGGTCGTCGCGATCGGCGATGCCGCCGACGAGGTCGCCGCGGTGTTCGCGGGACTCCGTCCGGTCGAGCACGCGTCGTCGATGAGCGAAGCGGTCGAGGTGGCGCGTCGTCTGGCTCGAGCCGGCGACACCGTTCTGCTGTCGCCTGGCTGTACGAGTTTCGATTGGTACGACGGATACGCCCGGCGTGGTGAGGACTTCACCCGCTGTGTGCGTGACCTGATGGGAGTGAGCCGATGACCGTTGCCATTCAGACCCGTCGTCGGGCCAGCAATCGCCGGTCGCCGATCGCCGAACGTCGCCGCCAGGCGCTCGAGCAGGCGCGTGGCTCGCGCAACAAGCCGACTCGCCGCTCTCGTTACGTCGAGCGCGTCAGCAAGGACCCCAAGCCTCTTGGCTTCTACGTGATCGCCGTGGTCACACTCACGTTGGTTCTGTTCGGTCTGGTGATGGTGCTCTCGTCGTCGTCGATCGTTTCGTTTCACCGGGGTCGATCACCGTGGTTCTTCTTCTCGAAGCAGGCGATCTATGCGATCGTCGGAAGTGTCGCGCTCTTCATGGCCTACCGCATGCCGCTCGACAAGCTTCGCTTGATCGCTCGCACCCTGCCGGTTTTCGGTTTGGGGTTCATGATGTTGTCGTTCATTCCGGGGATCGGAACTTCGGTCAACGGCGCTCGCGCCTGGGTCCACATCGGCGACTACAACATCCAGCCGGCCGAGTTTATGAAGTTGATTCTCATCGTCTACGGAGCCGACCTCCTGGCCCGCCGTGAGAAGAGCATCCACGACTTCACCCAGGCCTTGCGTCCGTACCTCACGGTCGTCGCTATCGCGGCTGGCATCGCAATCGTCCAGAGCGACATCGGCTCGTGTGTCGTGCTGTCGCTCATCGGTGTGAGCATGTTGTTCCTCGCCGGCGCTCCGCTCAAGCCGATGTTCCTCGCCGCTATTGGCGCTGGCTGCCTCGGTGCTCTCTACGTGGTGCAGGATCCCGACAAGTTGTCGCGCATCACGTCGTTCCTCGACATCCATGGGACCCGCGAGAGCGACGGGTATCAGGTGTACCAGGCACTCATCAGCCTCTCGAACGGTGGCCTCACCGGAACGGGTATCGGAGCCGGGACGGGCAAGTGGGGTTACGTCCCGATCGCCCACAGCGACTTCATCTTCTCGATCGTCGGCGAGGAGATGGGTCTTCTCGGCGTGCTCGGCCTGATGACACTCTTCGCGTTCCTCATCTACTTCGCGTTCCAGGTGGCGCTGTCGTGTCGCCATCGATTCGGATTCCTGGTCGCGGCCGGCATCGGCTGCTGGATGACGGTGCAGGTGACCATCAACATCGGTGGTGTGATAGGCATCATGCCCGTGACGGGACTCACGCTTCCGTTCATCTCCTTCGGTGGAAGTTCGCTCATCGCATCGATGGCTGCCGCCGGACTTCTGATGAACGTCGCCCGTCGCCCGCGATGACCGTCCACGCCGTCGTCACTGGCGGCGGGACCTCCGGGCACGTTCTGCCCGCTCTGGCCGTGATCGAAGCGCTCGTCGATCGTGGTCACCCGCTCGACACCTTGCGTTACTTCGGGGCACAACGCGGCGTCGAGACCCGACTCGTTCCACCGACCGGCGTGCCCCACACTTTTTTCGACGTCGTCGGATTGCAGCGTTCGTTCGACCGGATGTCCGACAACATCGGTTTCGTTCCGCGCCTGCTGGCCGCGCGTCGTCGAGCGATCGCGATGTTCAAGGCCGATCGACCACGAGTGGTTGTCAGTGTCGGCGGCTACGCGAGCCTCCCCGCGGTTCTGGCCGCGCGACGTCTGCGCATCCCGATCGTCGTGGTGAGCTACGACCGTCGTCCCGGCCGTTCGAGTGAAATCACCGCGCGCTGGGCCGCGGCCTGTGCCGTGGCGTTCCCCGATTCACCGTTGCCGCGCGCTCGCCACACCGGCGCACCGGTTCGTCGCGAAATTCGCCGTATCGACCGCACGATCGACCGCCGGGCGGCGGCGGAACACGCGACGACGGCCTGAACGCGCGGCGCGGCCACGAGACTCATATTGTGTTGTGTTATTACATTTTTTCGGCGATCGCGAGGGCGATGTGGTCGTCGGGGTGCGAGACGACGGCCGGCGGGGCAGCTGGCGGCTTGGGAGCGGGTTTGGGCGCGGACACGACCAGCGGCATGGCCACCGGGGGGTCGAGTATGAACCCCGTCTCGCCGCCGCTGGCGCCGTGGTGCAACATCTGGGCCGCCTCGTACGCGCACCGCCGCACCGCGCAGCACGCAATGACGGCCGTGAACGCGACCGCGCCGCCGGCAATCAGGC
>VERK01000303.1 GCA_018882725.1 Actinomycetota bacterium
TCCTAACGGAGGTGGTGTGGGGGTGGAGGGATTGGTGTTAAGAAAGGGGCGGCGGGGGCCGGAGGGGGAGGACCCCGCCGCACGCATTTAACACTAAAACTGAAAATGCCCGCGGTCAAGAATTTCTTGAAAAATCTTGGTGAGGTGGGTGGGCCGGGGAAAGGCCCTGGTCAGAGCAGTTCGGCGGCCAACGAGGCCACCTCGGAACGCTCGCACGAGGTGAGGGTGACGTGCCCGAAACAGCGCTGACCTCGGAAGGCGCCGATCAAGACGGCCAGCGCGTTGTTGGATTCGCCCAGGTAGGGGGCATCGATCTGGCTGGTGTCACCGGTGAACACGACCTTGGTGCCTTCGCCGATGCGCGTGAGGATCGTCTTGAGGGTGGTGGGTTCGAGGTTCTGCGCTTCGTCGACCACGACGATCTGGCGATGCAGTGAGCGCCCGCGCAAGAACGTGACCGACTCGAGTGTGAGCTGATTGCGGGCGGTCAACTCATCGATCATCGAACGGGCTTCGCGGTTCGACCGTTGATCGGAGAGCGCGACGATCGCGTCGTGAATGGCCGACATCCACGGATCGAGTTTCTCGTCGAGTCCGCCTGGGAGATAGCCAACGTCGGCACGGCCCACCGGTACGAGTGGGCGATACACCGCCAACTTCTCGTAGCGGCGATCTTCCACGACTTGTTCGAGTCCGGCCGCGATGGCCAACACGGTCTTGCCGGTGCCGGCGCGACCATCGAGGGCGATGACGCTCACGTCGGGGTCGAGCAGAAGTTCGAGGGCGAATCGCTGTTCTTTCGAGCGGGCGCGGAGTCCCCAGGCTTCGGGGGACGACGGCGCGATGAGGCGTACGTCACCATCGAGGCACCGAGCCAGTGCCGACTGGCTTCCGGCGCGGAGGATGGCGAACGAGTTGTCGACGAGCGTGCCCGGGGCAGCGATGTCGTCGGGTGAGAGAGCCTCGCCGTCGTACAGCCGGTCGACGAGGTCGGTGGCGCAGTCGACGGTCACGTAGCCGAGCGGACGCGACGACATGGCGCGACCGGCGAGTTGATGTTCGTGCGCCGTGAGGCCGAGATGCGCCGCCTTGAGACGCAACGCCGCGTCGTTCGACACCATGCGCGTCGGAGTGGTGAGTGCCTGACCGAGTGCCGCACCGATGATGCGATTGTCGGGCTTGGCCGGATCGAGACCGTGCTCGACGAGGAGATGTCGCTGTATCCCGTTGATCTCGATGTGGACCGTGGAACCCTCGCCCACGGGCGCCGGCGTGGCCAAAGAACCCCCTGCTTGCAGGCGGATTTCCTCGAATTGCCGCAAGGCCGCGCGGGCGGCGCGCCCGACGTCGTCGGGACGACTCTTGAGTCCGTCGAGCTCTTCGATCACCGTGAGTGGCACGACGATGTCGCAACCGGGATACGCGTGCAGACAGTTCGAGTCGGCGATCAGGACCGAGGTGTCGAGTACCACTCGCGTCGCGGTGGGTGCTTCTGGTGTGGTGTCCGATCGGCGGCGGGAGCTCGCGCTCCGAGTTCTCTTCGTTGACTCGATCCGCACGTCTTCGGTCACCGAATCTCCCTTGTCTCGAGGTGGACGAAACCAGTACTGAGCACCGGCCGGGGCAGGGGTGACCCCGACGTTCCAAGTGTGTCTCAGAGTCGTCGAGCAGTGGTGGATGGGTCGGGCGAAAGCGGCCGACGTGACCTCCCGTCACCGATCCAGCCGAGACGAGTTCGACCCGACCGGGCCAGTCGTTGCAGTTGCAACAAACAGAAGGCTTGTAAATGCCCGGCAGACCGAATCGAATGTGAGGAAGTTCCACCCGAGAACTGTGCAAGGAAGCGAATGATCACCAACGAGTCGAGGAGCACAGCTGACCGAGTCACTGGTTCCCGCTCAGCAGTTTCACTGAGGGCCGCGGCCCCCATGAACTGTCAACAC
>VERK01000091.1 GCA_018882725.1 Actinomycetota bacterium
GCGACGGCGCGAGCCGCGCGGCGCAGTCGCAACGAGTCGAGGGGCTTGATGAGCCAGCCGTCCGAACCGCTACGGCGTGCGAGATGGATGTCGACGTCGCGGTCGAGGAGCATCAGGATCGGAACATGCGGCAAGGTGCCACCGCTCTCGTCGAGACGTAGATCCATCGTGACGGCCACACCGCCCATGGTGCCGATCTGCATGTCGAGGATCACCAAGTCGGGTGTACGGGCCTTGACGGTGGGGGCCACCGCACGGCCGTCACGGCACACGGTGAACGATGTGTCGGGTCCACCGAGAGCGGCGGTCACTTCGTCGATGAGCCAATCGGCGTCGGTAGCGAGGATCACGTGCACGAGGGTGACGCTATCCCGACCGGTCGGGCGGGGGCGAACCTCGCTCAGCGATCGTCGAAGATCTCGTGGCCGATCGACCCGATGCTGGTCAGATCGTGCACGTCGTCGGCCCGCAAGGCCACCCGGGTCACCACGGCCGACTCGGCGAACGTGAGCAACGGCTCGATGCTCTTCTCTTCGGCGTCGGCCACCGCCACCAGATCGGCCATGTTGCGATGAAGGATCAATTCATCGGAGTCGGGTGACTCGGCCTCGAGACGCTTGATCTCCGTTCGCAACTTCGTGGCCGAGTGCTTCCCGAAGCGCGGTTGCAAACGGTTGACGATGACCGCACTGGTGTCGATACCCCCGCGCGCGAGTTGTGAGACGAAGTACATGGCTTCGTTCACGGTGTCGTGCCGCGGTGAAGCCACCACCACATAACGCGTGTCCGTCGACCGGAGGAGTGACTGCACCTCTTCGGCCCGCGTGCGGAATCCCTCTTCGATGCCCTCGAACGCTTGGAAGAAGTCGATCGCGTCGGCGAGCACATCGGCCCCAATCACGCGCCCGATCGTGCGAAGGATCGGTTGGGCCGCGATGTTGAGGACTTTCAGCCCACCGCGGGCCGGCGCGATCAACCACCGGTACACACGGTGGTCCAAGAAGTTCATGAGCTTCTGTGGTGCGTCGAGGAAGTCGAGCGCCTCGCGGCTCGGTGGTGTGTCGACCACTATCAAGTCGAAGCGATCGTCGTTGTGCAGTTCGAACAAGCGCTCGGCCGCCATGTATTCCTGGCTGCCCGACAACCGGCTGGCCACGTTCACGTAGAACTGGTTACCGAGGATGCGGTCCACCTGCTTCTCGTCACGCGCGTGTCGACGGATCACGCCATCGAACGTTGCGCGTGCATCGAGCATGGTCGCCCACATCTCACCGTCGGGAAGCACCACCCGTGTGGTGTCGTTGCCGAGTTCTCCCGCGATTCCGAGCGCGTCGGCCAGACGACGGGCTGGGTCGATCGTGATCACGCACACGCGTCGCCCGCGTCGCGCCGCTTCGATGGCCACGGCAGCGGCGGTCGTCGTTTTGCCCACACCACCCGAACCGCAGCACACCACTACCTTGGACGAATCCACCAGAGCGGTGAACGAACCGTTCGACTTCTTGCGAGTCATGTCGAGACCTGCTCGGCGAGAATGCGCGCCAGTCGCTCGATGTCTCGCGCGCTGAGGCCAGCCGTCGCAACATGAGGAAGCTCGATCGGCCGTTCACCGAGAAGAGTGGTGAGGCGATCGACCTCGCGAGCGTGAACCGCACACCGCGTGGCACGGAAACGCGCCGCCTCGGCGAAGTCGCTCTCACCCATTCGCCCGGCTGCCACCAGCGCCTCCACCTCACTCGCGCGGTCAACACCGTTCACGACCACCGGAGCGAGTGACACACCGACTTCCGACGTCATCGTCGCGGCTGTCTCGGAGAGCTCGTTCACTGGCGTGGTCTCGGGCAACGTCACGAGCACCACCCGACTGCGCGACGAATCGCGCAACATCGCATCGATCTCGATGGCTTGTGAGCGCAACGGGCCACCGCGAATCGTCGTGGCCATTGCTGACGGTGATCGCAGGAAACTGATCGCGTGGCCGGCCGCGGGTCCGTCGGCGATCACCAGATCGTGAGGTCCGTCGGGTCCGGCCAACCCGACGAGATGCTTGATCTTGCCGAGCACGAGCAAGTCGTCGATACCAGGAGCCGCACTGGCCACCACGTCCACCACACCTGTGTTCACCAATCGTTTGGCGATTCGCGCCAACCCCTGCGTTCCCAAGTAGTCCTGCAGTGCTTCACCAGCCGAAAGAGTTCGCAGATGAATGGAACCAGTCTTCGAAGCACCGCGGCCACTGGCCACGATGTCACCGTCGTAGGTACTGCCGGCCGAGGCACCTGCTCCGAGCAGCGCAGCCAAGCCCGGGCGGCCGTCAAGTGTCACAACCAACACGCGAAGTCCGGCATCGGCTGCAGCGGTGGCGAGAACAGCCGTTACCGTTGTCTTGCCGACACCCCCTTTGCCGGCCACCACGAGCAGACGCGAACTGGTGAACAGTCGGCTCGGATCAGGATTTTTCGGAGGCACTCGTGCGCAGACTAGCGATCCTCTTCATCGCGATCGGATCGGTGCTCGGATTCGCCGACGTGTCGTCGGTCAACGCCACGGTCGCACCAGCCGATCAGTCGAGCGACAGCGCGACGTCGTCCGAAGACGGCTCCAACGACATCGGTCTGGTTCCAGTGGACGTGCTGCAAGTGTCGGGCCTCGTCGATCGCATCGTGGTCGACGAGATCACCAAGGCCATCGACCGCGCTGAAACCGACGGGTCGCAAGCGCTCATCCTGCAGCTCAACTCGAAGGCCTCGGTGGTCGGCCGCGACGACATGAAAGATCTGTACCGGCAGATTCGCGATGCGTCCGTACCGATCGCTATCTGGGTCGGCCCGTCTGGTGCACGAGCCACCGGACTCGTCGCCCAGTTGCTCTCGGCCGCCGACGCCACCGGCATGGCACCGGGCGCACGCATCGGCAAGATCGGTACTCCGTTGTTCGACGAGGTGTCGTTCGGTGATGCGACCGAACAACTCCGCACCGAGACACTCGGATTCCAGGAAGCCCGTCGTGCCGGTGCCTTGAAGCTCGAGATCACCGACGAAGGCGCTCCCACCATTCGCAACATGGTGTTCGCTCTCGACGGACTCGAAGTCGACGGAGTCGTACTCGACACCGCGATCGAATCGGTGGCCGACGACGGAACGGCTTCGAGTGACATCACGACGGTTCGCTTCCAGAAACTCGGACTCATC
This sequence comes from Actinomycetota bacterium, assembly GCA_018882725.1. Lineage (GTDB taxonomy): Bacteria > Actinomycetota > Acidimicrobiia > Acidimicrobiales > Ilumatobacteraceae > Casp-actino8. The sequence continues at coordinate 3,192 of VERK01000091.1, forward strand.
TCGCAGATGTTCCACACCGCGGCCAGCCCGGCTGTCGCGTATCTCTTCCTCATCATCGGCCTCGCGTTGCTCGTGTTCGAGTTCTTCACCGCCGGAATCGGCGTGGCCGGTGTGGTGGGAGCCGTGTGTCTACTCCTTGGTTTCTTCGGATTGGGTGAACTGCCCGACCGCACCTGGGCCCTCGTCTTGGTGGTCCTGTCGATGGTCGCGTTCTCGGTCGATGTTCAGGTGGGAATCCCACGGTTCTGGACCGCGATCGGCATGGTGTTGTTCGTTCTCGGTTCGTGGTTCATGTTCCCCACGGTCGATCAACACACCTTGCGTCCGTCATGGCTCACTCTTTTGGTGGGCATCGGCGGTATCGCCTTCACCTTCTACTCGGGCATGCCGAGCATGACGCGCACGCGATTCGCCACACCGACGGTTGGTCGCGAGCGGATGATCGGAGCCACCGGCCGCGCCGTCACCGACATCGCCCCCGATGGCAGCGTGCAGATCGGTGAGGCACGGTGGAAGGCACGCACCAATCGTGCCACGCCCGTGAAAGCCGGCGAGACCGCCCGCGTGGTCGCGATCGACGGCATCATTCTCGAAGTCGAACCCGAAGCCGGCGGCGCGCGCGACTATCGCGAACGCAAGCCGAAGACAGCCGACGCCAGCGAGTGAGCCTGTTCGACGATTCGGTCGAACTGCTGCCGTACGACGGCAGCGCCGTGTACTGGGAATGGGCGCTCGGCGAGCGCAGTGCTGCGGCGATTCTTCAGCGATTGATCGACGACATCGATTGGGAACAGCGCAGCATCGTGATGTTCGGCAAGGAAGTCGACCAGCCCCGACTCAACTCGTGGTACGGCGACGTCGCGTACACCTATTCGGGCATCACCATGACACCGCGCCCGTGGTTACCGATCCTCGATGACCTCCGAGATGTGTGCGAGTCGCTGAGTGGCGCGCGCTTCAACTCTGTGCTCCTCAATCTGTACCGCGATGGTCGCGACAGCATGGGTTGGCACGCCGACGACGAAGTTGAACTCGGTCGTGAACCAGTGATCGCCTCGATGAGTCTCGGTGCGGTGCGCCGATTCCGGTTGCGCCACAACGAGTCGCGCCTGGTCGTCGATCGAGACTTGGCCAGCGGTTCGCTGGTTGTGATGAGTGGGCTGTGCCAACACGCGTGGAAGCACGAAGTGCCCAAGCAGAAGACGATCACCGAACCGCGGGTGAACCTCACCTTCCGGTGGATTCACCCCGAACTGATCACTCGCGGTTGAGGCGCGGTCCGGCGATCCGCACGTCACCACGACGACGGGTGATGCCGCGGGCGTCGAGTTCGGTGGCAATCGGGACCGCGTGCTTTCGAGTCACGCCGAGCGCCTCGCGGAACTGCGACATCGTGAAACCGTCGGGATGAGAGGTGAGCATTTCGGCGGCGGCGAGTCGCGCGGTCTCCAGCGCGTCGACGTGAAACCACTCACCGTCCCGCTCGAAGAGAACTCCGGCCTTCTGTAGACGTCGTAACTCGGAGTTGGTGAGCGTGCTCGGCACCGTGGGTGCGCAGCCACCGGCACGGATCAACTCGATGCCGGGATGCGACAGCAACGGATCGTCGGCGCCTCGGGTTCGTGCGTACCCACTCGTGACAGTGATTTCGGTGAACGTGGCGAGCAGAGCACGATCGCGTTCGTCGAGCACACCGATGTCGAGACCTTCGGGGCCGGCGTTCGTCACCCGATTCAGCAGCGAGGTCTGGCTGGCCTTCAACACCGCTGGATCGACCACCCAGTGCGCGACCGTCGGCGGTCGCGACACGCCGGTGAAGCGACGAAGTTCGACGGCGTCGATCCAGCCGCGCTCGGCCACGATGCGGTCGACGTTCGCATCATCGTCGTCGTGCGGTTCCGCCCGCGAAGCCGTGAGCACCGGCGCCACGTCGCGCACCACACCACCGCCCACCGTCTCGTCGCGGCCACTCTCACGGATCACGAAGTGATCGCCCATCACCAACGGTCGCGGTTCGGCCAGGTGCAGTCGAACGAACCCGCGGGCCCCCGGCCGAATCGACTCGTCCGCGAGCACGCGCAACCGAACCGGCAACTCATCGGAGCCCACGTGCATCGTGTACGCACCGCGCCGCGTCACGTCGTGATCGAGAGAGACGAGCGCCGTGAAGGATGCATCGATCGCCGTGGCCAGGTGCCAATCATCGGCTCGAACGACGGCATGACCGCGACGAACCTCGCTGTGTTCGATACCGCTCAGGTTGAGAGCCACCCGATGGCCGGGCTCGATGGAGTCGACCGAACGGCCGTGAGTTTGAATGCCGCGGATCCGTACTTCGCGCTGGAGTGGCTGCACAACAACGTTGTCGCCGACGGCGAGTGATCCATCGGTGAGAGTTCCGGTCACCACGGTTCCGCTGCCCTTCGGTGCGAACACGCGGTCGACGAACAAGCGCGGTCGACCGCGATCGGGCGAGGCCGCGGTCGCATCCATCATCAGGTCGAGTTCGTGCCGGAGGTCGTCGAGACCATCTCCGCGCACGGTCGACACCTTGACGATCGGAGCCTCAGCCAGGAAGGTTCCGACCACGTGGTCGGCGATGTCGATGGCCGTGAGTTCGGCTTCGTCGTCGTCCACCAGATCGACTCGTGACACGACCACCACTCCATGTCGTGTACCGGCGAGTTCGAGAATGCGCAAGTGCTCTTCGGTCTGGGGCATCCAACCTTCGTGGGCGTCCACGACGAGAATCGCGCCGTGAATGCCGCCGACCCCGGCCAGCATGTTGTTGATGAAACGAATGTGACCCGGAACGTCGATGAGCGACACCTCACGTCCGGACGGGAGCGTGAAGTGCGCGAACCCGAGATCGATGGTCATGCCACGTTCGCGCTCTTCGCGCCAGCGGTCGGGGTTGGTGCCGGTGAGAGCGGTGACGAGCGACGACTTGCCGTGGTCGACGTGACCCGCGGTCGCGAAGATCCTCATCGTGAGGCGAGTGCCTGACGCAGCGCCTCGACCACGACCTGATCGTCGGACGGATCGACGGTGCGAAGATCGAGGATCGTCACGTTGTCACGTACGCGAGCGATCACGGGAGGCCGGAACGATCGCAGCACTGCGGTGTGATCACCATCGAGTGCCAGACCCACCGACGGAATTGATGCGCCGGGCGTGCTGCCGGCACCGGGCAACGATTCACACGGAGTCACGCGTACATCGGTGACTTGGGTCGCGATGGATTCGGCGCGACGCTGCAAGTGATCGGTATTCACCGAGGCCATGCGCCAGAACGGCACATCGACGCTGACGGTGCGCGCGAGATAAGCGAGCATCACGTGGTGGAGCGCAGCCAACACCAATCCGCCGGGGCGCAGCGCGCGGGCGAGTGGATGCTGCGCACAGGCCGCCACCAGGTCGGCGCGGCCGGCGATGATGCCGGTTTGCGGACCACCCATGAGTTTGTCGCCGCTGAACGTGATGAGGGACGCGCCAGCAAGCACCGATTGACGGGCGGCGGGTTCACCGTTGAGCCAGGCCGGCGGACCCGAGTCGAGCCACGGGCACGCGGCATCGAGCAGACCCGATCCGATGTCGGCCACCACCGGAACGCCAAGCGTGGCCAACTCGTCGACCGGTGTCTCTTCGACGAAGCCGTCGATGCGGTAGTTCGACGGATGGACCTTCAGCACCAGAGCGACGTCGTTGCCCTTGCGACCGATGGCCTTGCGGTAATCGGCCAGGCGCGTGCGATTCGTCGTACCCACGTCGACGAGACGCGCGCCGGACTGCTCCATGACTTCGGGAACACGGAAGCCGCCACCGATCTCCACGCTTTCGCCGCGGCTCACTGCCACGTCGCGTCCGGATGCCAGGGCGGCCAACACGAGGAGAACGGCGGCTGCGTTGTTGTTGACGACCATGGCGTCTTCGGCGCCCACTGCACGCGCGATGAGGCGACCGATGCCGCGCTGCCGACTTCCGCGACCGCCGGTGGCGAGATCGAATTCGAGATTCTGCGCACGGGGCGCCAGGTGCAGTTCGACAGGAGAGCGCCCGAGGTTGGTGTGGGCGATCACACCGGTGGCGTTGATGACGGGAACCAGAAGCGAGGCAGCGATTCCGTCGGCGATGGACGACGCGCGACTCGGATCACCGAGTGCGATGGCTTCACGGGCCGCGTCCACGAGAAGCGGATGCGGAAGGCCGGTGGATGCCAACGAACGAGCCAATGAGTCGACCGAGGGCGGTCGCATCGTTGCGTCATTCGAGGCCACGAATCCGACGCTAGTGGCCGACGGGAGATGCGAGAACAGGCGTGGCTAGGGTGACCTCGTGATCCTCCTTCTGCTCTTCGTGATCGTGCCGATCGCCGAGCTCTACACGATCATCAAGGTGGGCGGGGCCATCGGCTTCCTCAACACCCTCGGGATCATCATCGCGGTCGCCGTCATCGGCAGTTGGCTCGTCAAGCGTGAAGGTCTTCGTGTCTGGACGAAGTTCAACGAGGCGATCGCCCACGGCCGAGTACCCACGCGCGAAATCGTCGACGGTGTGCTCATTCTCGGCGCCGGCGCCTTGCTGCTCACGCCCGGATTTCTCACCGACGTGTTCGGAGTCCTCATGCTGTTCCCGCCCACGCGACTGATGTTCCGTTCGTATCTCCTGCGGCGAGCCAAGCGCGGCACCTCGTTCGTGGTGCGCGGCTTCGGAGGCGGAACCACGTCCACGCGCTTCGGCGGCCACGACGTGGTCGACACCGACGCCACCGAACCCAAGGGTGAACTGTGAGTCGTCAACAAGACTTCGATCCGACCCAGGTGGCCATTCGCCCAGCCGCCACGGTGATGTTGGTGCGCGATCATCTCGGACCGCTCGAAGTCTTCATGATGAAGCGCACCACCAAGGCGGCCTTCGCCAGTGGCATGTACGTGTTCCCCGGTGGAGCAGTTGATGCCGGTGATGATTCGTACGAGATGACAGCGATACGCGAGTGTTTCGAGGAAGCCGGCGTGTTGTTGGCGCGCGACGGCGACGGACGCACGGTCCGATTCGATTCCGATCCGATGAAGGAACGGTTCGAGGTTCATCGTCGAGCGGTTCACTCGGGCGAGCGGAGCATGACGAGCGTGCTCGCCGACGAAGGCCTCACGGCGCAACTCGACGAGTTGGCCTGGGT
>VERK01000092.1 GCA_018882725.1 Actinomycetota bacterium
GTGTAGGCCTTGGTGATTCCGACGATGCGATCGAGCAAACGAGGGCCGAGGCCCGAACCAGCCGATGCTCCGCCGGCGGTGGGATTCGACGACGTCACGTACGGATAGGTGCCGTGATCGAGGTCGAGGAAGGTGGCCTGCGCACCTTCCAACAGCACGGTCTCACCCGACTCGACCGCGGCGTGCAGCAGGTCGACGGTGTCGGCCACGTACGGAGCCAGACGACGGCCGAGCACGCTGAACTGGTCGACGACGGAGTCGACGTCGATGGGCTCACCGCCGGCCGCTCGAAGATCGGCGTTGGCGTCGACCGCGCGAGCACGAAGTGCCGTTGCGAAGACGGCTGCGTCGAGCACGTCACCAGCGCGGATGCCCACACGCCGCGCCTTGTCGGCGTAGGCCGGTCCGATCCCCTTCAGTGTCGTCCCGATCTTGCTGTCGCCTCGCTGAGTTTCGAGGAGTGCATCGAACGCCTGATGCCACGGGAAGATGAGGTGGGCCTGACTCGACACACGCAGACGCGCACACGAGACACCGCGCGCCTCCAGCCGGTCGATCTCACCGAACAACGTGGGGAGATCGACCACGACTCCGTTACCGATCACCGGAGTGACGTGGTCGTACAGGACTCCGGACGGAATCAACTGAAGGGCGTACTTCTCGGAACCCACCACCACGGTGTGGCCGGCGTTGTGTCCACCCTGATAGCGAGCGACGACCGAATGATCACGTGCGAGCAGGTCGATGACCTTCGCTTTGCCCTCGTCACCCCATTGGGCACCCACGACCACGGTGACCGGCATGTTCACGCTCCTTCACGACTGGAACGTGATGTGACTGTACTCGCTCGTGCCGCTCGAACCTCGGTGCGGAGACAACCGACGTCACGAATGCAGGACGATGCGATCGTCCTGCACTTCGACGTTGATCATGCCGTCCTCGGCCACCTTGCCCTCGAGGATGAGGATCGACGCGTTGTCGCCAATGACCTTCTGGATCACTCGCTTGAGCGGTCGAGCACCGAAGGACGGGTCGTAACCGTCACGGGCCAACTTGGCCATCGCCTCCGGACTCACGTTGAGTGTGATGCGGCGATCGGCGAGCCGCTTGCGGAGCTTCTCCACCTGGATCTCGACGATCTTCGACAGGTCGCTCTCGTCCAACGGACGGAACCGAATGATCTCGTCGATGCGATTGACGAACTCGGGCTTGAAGTACTCGATCGGCTCGCCGGGGAGGTTGGACGTCATGACGACCACGACATTGGTGAAGTCGACCGTGCGGCCCTGACCATCGGTGAGCCGACCATCGTCGAGCACCTGCAACAAGATGTTGAAGACGTCGGGGTGAGCCTTCTCGATCTCGTCGAGCAGAACCACGCTGTAGGGACGACGGCGCACTGCTTCGGTGAGCTGACCCCCTTCGTCGTAACCCACGTATCCAGGAGGAGCGCCCACCAAACGCGACACCGAGTGCTTCTCCATGTACTCACCCATGTCGATGCGCACCATGGCCCGTTCGTCGTCGAACAAGAACTCGGCTACGGCTCGCGCCAACTCGGTCTTGCCCACTCCGGTCGGCCCGAGGAAGAGGAATGAACCGATCGGACGATTCGGATCGGAGAGGCCGGCACGACTGCGACGAATTGCGTTCGAGACCGCGACGACGGCTTCGTGCTGGCCAACCACCCGCTGGTGGAGAAGGTCTTCGAGGTGGACCAACTTCGACATCTCGCCTTCCATGAGGCGCGTGACCGGAACACCGGTCCACTTGCTCACCACTTCGGCGATGTCTTCGGCGTCGACTTCTTCCTTCAGCATCTTGTTGCCGGTCTGCAGCGAGTCGAGATGCGTGGTCGCTTCGGCGATCCGCCGCTCGATCTCGGGCATGCGTCCGTACTGCATTTCGGCCACCTTGTTGAGGTCGGTCTCACGTTCGATCGCACCGCGAACCTGCTCGAGTTCTTCTTTCAGGTTCCGGATGGCCGCGATGGCGTCTTTCTCCTGCTGCCAATGTTCGCGCATCTCGGCCGATTGACGCTGCAACAACACGAGTTCGTCGGTGAGTGCGCCCAGTCGTTCCTTGGAGGCGGTGTCGGTCTCCTTCTCGAGCGCCACCTTTTCGATCTCCAACTGGAGAATTCGCCGCTCGACGATGTCGATCTCGGTCGGTAGTGAGTCGATCTCGATACGCAACTTGCTGGCCGACTCGTCCACCAGATCAATCGCCTTGTCGGGCAGGAATCGATTCGTGAGATACCGATTGGAGAGCACCGCAGCGCTCACGAGTGCCGAGTCCTGGATGCGAACACCATGGTGGACCTCGTAGCGCTCTTTCAAGCCGCGAAGAATCGCGATGGTGTCTTCGACCGACGGCTCGCCGACGTACACCTGCTGGAAACGGCGCTCGAGGGCCGGATCCTTCTCGACGTACTTGCGGTACTCGTCGAGAGTGGTGGCGCCGATCATGCGCAGCTCACCACGCGCGAGCATCGGCTTGATCATGTTGCCGGCATCCATCGCACCTTCGGCTCCGCCCGCGCCGACGATGGTGTGCAGCTCGTCGACGAACGTGATGACTTCGCCAGCCGAGTCGGTGATCTCCTTGAGCACGGCCTTCAGTCGCTCTTCGAACTCGCCCCGGTACTTCGCCCCCGCGAGCAGAGCGGCGATGTCGAGCGAGATGAGTCGCTTGTTCTTGAGGCCTTCGGGTACGTCGCCATCGGCGATGCGTCGGGCCAGACCTTCCACGATCGCCGTCTTACCCACACCGGGTTCTCCGATGAGAACCGGGTTGTTCTTCGTGCGACGGCTCAACACCTGGATCACGCGACGGATCTCTTCGTCGCGACCGATGACCGGATCGATCTTGCCGTCACGCGCGCGCTTGGTGAGGTCCTGCCCGTACTTCTCGAGAGCCTGGAACTGGTCTTCGGGGTTCTGACTCGTGACTCGGTGGCTGCCGCGGACGTCGCGCAAAGCCTGCAGGAGTTCTTCGCTGCCGACCCCGAGACGTTGGTTCATCGCCAACAACAAGTGCTCGACCGACAAGAAATCGTCCTTGAAATCCTTGCGGTAACGCTCTGCGTTGTCGAACACGTTGTTGAGTTCGCGGTTCATACGCGGCTCTTCGCCGCCATACGCCTTGGGCAACTTGGCCACGGCTTCGTCGGCTTGATTGCGAACCATCAACGGCGCCAGACCGAGCTTCGACAGAACGGCCGGAACGATCGTGTCGTCCTGGCGCGCGATGGCCGCCATCACATGATCGGGAGTGATCTCAGGATTGGAGAGGGCCTTGGCCTGATCGAGGGCGGCCGCCACCGCCTCTTGGGTCTTGTGGGTCCATTGCTTCGGGTTGATTGCCATGTTCGCTACCTCCTCAGATGGTCGATCGATTGGCCGCGACTGACGACAGCCAATGACGAGCGGACTCGGACAATTGGGTAATCTGCTTGTAATCGGCGACGTCGTCGGGAAGATTCACGAGGGCATCGGCCAGACGGGCCGCATCGTCGGGGCGCTGGGCCAAGTGTCGCAACGGACGGACGTACGTACGAATCGTGAACAAGATGCAGTTGGTGCGCGCGAACCGCCGCAGCGTTTCGCGCTCGACACGCAAGAACAATCGATCGGGTGTGGTCGGATCGCCCACACCCGGAATCGGAGGAGCAGCCGGAGCGGTGCCGTCGAGCGGTTGGTACAACTCGTCGGTGTCGAGGACACCCCACCCCAGTCGCCAGAACGGACGGTCGGGTGTGAGTCGCGTGAAGAAATCGTCGATGGTCGACTCGAGTTGTTCGTTCAGTCGCGAAACCGGGGCGTGCACTTCGGCCATCGACCGGCCCAACTTCGACGCGAGATCCCAGCGATTGGGGAAACAAACGGTTCCGCCCCCGAACACCATGCGACCATCGCGCTCGACGAGCACGGCGAGGTCTTCTTGCACGAGACGGCCAGCGATCGACAACGGATGTTCGGTCCACTGACCATCTGCATCAGGAACGATTCGGAACCGTTCGTCGCGATGAAGATTCACCACGTCGTCACCGGATCGAACGAACCACTGCGGCCACTGGGCGCAGAGATGGCCGACCAGAGCCTCGAGAATCTCCACTGACTCGGGTTCGATCCCGGCAACCACACGCACGACGGTGTCGTAGTTGTCGCGCAACACATCGGCCTTGCGATCCATCTCGTGGTCGTAGTCGTCACCGATCTGGATCCAGTCCGACAGATCGAGCGGCCGCAAGCCGAGGCGCCACCGGAACGAACCCGCAACGTACGGCTGGTAGTCGGGTGCCACGCGCACGATGTCGGTCACGATTGCCTCCGTCCGCGGCGGAGTACTGGCGGAACCTGTCCGAAGACCGCCACCTGCTGACGCAAGGGAACGAGACCTCCCGATCGAGTGGCATTCGGATCGGCCGCCGAGATGGCTTGTGCGGCGAGGAGGCGCAACCGATCGACTTCGTCACGTAGGCGCGCGACCTCGGCTTCGAGATCCATGATGCGCCGAATTCCTTCCACGTTCATTCCGGCCGCCGTGAGTTCGGCGATACGGCGCAATCGAGCGATGTCGGCTTCGGAGTAACGACGATTGCCACCCTGAGTTCGAGCGGGCTGGAGCAGACCGCGACGCTCGTAGATGCGCAGAGTCTGCGGATGCATACCCGCCAACTCGGCGGCCACGGAAATCACGTACATCGTCTGTTCTCGACCAGGCACGTTCGTCACCACCTACTTGCGATCCCGCTTCAACTTGTGACGGGGGTCGTCCGAAGCCAACGCGGCCAACTGTTCGATCGCTTTCTTCTCGTCGTCGGACAGAGTGGTGGGTACCACCACATCGACGGTCACGATCAGATCGCCCTTGCCCTTGGACGTTTCGATCCCGCGACCCTTCACCCGATGCCGAGAACCGCTCTGCGTTCCGGGCTTGATGCGCAACGTCACGCCATCACTCGACAGCGTCGGGACGTCGATGTCGGCTCCGAGGGCGGCCTCGGCGAACGAGATCGGGATACGAACGGTGAGGTTGTCTCCGTCACGGCCGAACAATTCGTGAGCGCTCACGTGGCACACGATGAACAAATCACCAGAGGGCCCGCCGTTGCGGCCGGGCTCGCCGCGACCGGCCAGACGAATGCGCTGGCCGTTGGCGATGCCGGCTGGCACGCGAACCTTCACCTCACGTGCGCGCTTCTCGATTCCGGTACCACGGCACACTCCGCATGGATCCTTGACCACGTTGCCCCGACCACTACAGCGACCGCACGGACTCGCGAACGCGAAGAAGCCCTGGTTGTCCTCGACCTGCCCACGACCTCCGCATTGCGAACACACATCGACGTTCGAGCCGGGGCGCGCACCCGAGCCGCTGCACGTCTGGCAGCGATCATCGCTCGTGAGGTGCACGGTGGTGGTGACTCCGAGCGCGGCCTCTTCGAAGTCGAGCATGAGTTGCGTCTCGAGATCGGAACCACGACGCGGGCTGACACCAGTGGACGGACGGCCACCGCGACTGCGACCACCAGAGAACATCCGGAACAGATCTTCGAACGAACCGGCTTCACCGCCAACGGTGAAACGCATGTTTCCCATGCCCATCGGGCCCATGCGCCGAACCTCGTCGTATTCGCGGCGCTTCTCGTCATCGGACAACACGTCGTAGGCCGCCGAGATCTCCTTGAAGCGCTCCTCGGCCGCCGCGTTACCCGGGTTGGCGTCGGGATGATTCTCGCGGGCCAGTTTGCGGTATGCCTTCGTGATGTCCTTGGCCGATGCTTCGGACGAGACACCGAGCACGGCGTAGTAGTCCTTCTCGTACCACTCGCGCTGTGCAGTCATCGTGTCCCCTCCTCTACTCGGCTGTGAACGATCAGTAACGCGATCTCAGCCGCGCACCTTCACGAGCGCGGCACGCAGAACGCGTCCTTTCCACGTGTAGCCCGAACGCATCACATCGGTGACGACGGCGTTGCCGTTGCCGTCACCATCACCGTCTTCACGCATGACGGCTTCCGCCAGGTTTGGATCGAACGCCTGACCATTGAGGTTCATCGCTTCGAGTCCCTGCTTGCGCAGTTCGCCCAGCAAGAGGTTGAACAACGGTTCGACTTCGGCGGGGTGGGCCACGAACGCCGCTTCGCACGCGTCGAGCACAGGCAACAGAGCCTCGGCCAAGCGGCCCGTGGCCCGCTCGACTTCATCGGCGGTCTGACTGCTGACCCGCTTGCGATAATTCTCGAAGTCGGCCTGCAAACGCTGCGCGATGTCGCGAAATGAGTCGCGCTCGGCAGCGAGAGCCTCGACGTCGAGTTCGACGACATCGGCGACAACCGATTCGTCGCCCGTGACTGTTCCGTCGACGACCACGGACTCGTCGACCGGCGCTTCGCCATCGACCATGTCGGCATCCACGACGGCGCCTTACTTGTCGGCGTCGACGATTTCGGCGTCGACGATCTCGTCATCGCTCGCCGCCGAGCCGTTCTGGCCGGAGGCCGAGGTTCCGGTGGCATTGGCATCGCGAGCCGCCGCCTCGTAGAGCTTCTGGCTGAACGCCTGGCTCGCCGACATGAGTGCCTCGGTTGCGGCCTTGATGCTCGCACTGTCGTTGCCTTCGAGTGCCTTCTTCAAGTCGGCCAGCGGTGCTTCGACCGCGGCCTTCTCGTCGGCCGACACCTTGTCGCCCTGATCGCGCAGAACCTTCTCGGTCTGATACACGAGCGAGTCGGCGTTGTTGCGAATCTCGGCTTCTTCGCGACGCTTGCGATCTTCCTCGGCGTGTGCCTCGGCGTCCTTGACCATCTTGTCGATGTCATCCTTCGAGAGCGTGGACTGACCGCTGATGGTCATCGACTGCTCCTTGCTCGTGGCGCGATCCTTCGCACTCACGTGCACGATGCCGTTGGCATCGATGTCGAAGGTGACTTCGATCTGCGGAACTCCGCGCGGGGCCGGCGGCAGGTCGACCAACTGGAACTTGCCGAGCGTCTTGTTGTACATCGCCATCTCGCGCTCACCTTGGAGCACGTGGATCTCGACCGACGGCTGCATGTCTTCGGCAGTGGTGAACACCTCGGTGCGCTTCGTGGGAATGGTGGTGTTGCGTTCGATGAGCTTGGTCATCACGCCACCCTTGGTCTCGATACCGAGCGACAACGGTGTGACGTCGAGGAGAAGAACGTCCTTCACGTCTCCCTTGAGCACACCAGCCTGAATGGCGGCGCCGACGGCCACGACTTCGTCGGGGTTGACCGTCTTGTTGGGCTCCTTGCCGGTGAGCGAGAGCACGAGATCCTGAACGGCCGGCATACGCGTGGAACCACCGACGAGGATCACGTGGTTGATCTGACCCTTGGTGAGACCGGCGTCCTTGATGGCCTGCTCGAACGGAATGCGGCAACGCTCGATGAGATCGGCGGTCATCTCCTGGAACTTCGAGCGCGTCAGGCTCTCGTCGAGGTGGAGCGGGCCTTCGGGCGTGGCGGTGATGAACGGCAAGTTGATCTGCGTCTGCTGAACCTGGCTGAGTTCGATCTTGGCCTTTTCGGCGGCTTCCTTCAGACGCTGAGCCGCCATGCGGTCGGCCCCGAGGTCGATGCCGTGCGCACCCTTGAACTGATTGACGAGCCAGTCGATGACGCGCTGGTCCCAGTCGTCACCACCCAGGTTGGTGTCACCGTGCGTGCTCTTCACTTCGAACACGCCGTCACCGATCTCGAGAACCGACACGTCGAAGGTTCCACCACCGAGGTCGAACACGAGCACGGTCTCGTCCTCACTCCCCTTTTCGAGGCCGTAGGCGAGAGCAGCCGCGGTGGGCTCGTTGATGATGCGCAACACTTCGAGGCCCGCGATCTGACCCGCTTCTTTGGTAGCGGTGCGCTGCGCGTCGTCGAAGTACGCCGGAACGGTGATGACCGCCTGCGTGACGGTGTCGCCGAGGTACGCCTCGGCGTCGCGCTTCAACTTCATGAGCGTGCGCGCGCTGATCTCTTGCGGCGTGTACTTCTTGCCGTCGATGTCGTCGCTCTTCCAGTTGGTGCCCACGTGGCGCTTGATCGATCGGAAGGTGCGATCAGGGTTGGTGATCGCCTGACGCTTGGCCACTTCACCCACCAGCACTTCGCCAGCCTTCGAGAACGCCACGACCGACGGGGTGGTCCGGGCTCCCTCGGAGTTGGGGATGACGACCGGTTCGCCGGCCTCCAGGACCGCGACGACCGAGTTGGTGGTTCCGAGATCGATACCGACTGCCTTGGCATGGTGGTGAACCTCTCATGGGGTCCCGGTAGGCCGACCTGCCGGGTTCGGGGGTGTTGGACCGACGCAGATT
>VERK01000304.1 GCA_018882725.1 Actinomycetota bacterium
GGCACTGCTGAGGCGACCACCCATGTCGCCGTCCCGGCCACGACGCCGATCATGAGCATCGAGCCAAAACGTTTCAACCTGGACTTACTCACACGAGACAGACTAGGTATCCAGTATCGGAGCGGACGCTTCTGCCGAACGTGACTCGCCTTAGTCACGACCCACCGACCACCACGATCGAAATGGTCGGTCGCTAGCCTCGACTCCGGAACGGTGGCAGAGCGGACAAATGCAGCCGCCTTGAAAGCGGCCGGCTCGCAAGGGCCCGGGGGTTCAAATCCCTCCCGTTCCGCCAGTCATCGGACGAACAACTCACCTGTACACTCGCTCTCCTGCCTGGGAGAGGTGCCGGAGCCAGGTTGAACGGGACGTCCTGCTAAGACGTTGACCTCCTAAAAGGGGTCCGTGGGTTCAAATCCCACCCTCTCCGCCAGTATCCACAGTCTGTGGATACTCATGTTCCGTGTGGCCATTGGCCCGGAACTTTGTTGCGATCGGATGACGATCCGACCACACTGACCGTTGGCATTCGTGCCGGTGATCGCCATGAGCACCTACCAGCAGTCCTCGTTGCCGGGCCCCGAGCGGGCACCAGCGCTGGGCCGACGTCGACCGCAAGGTGGCGACGGCATCCCTCCCACGCCCCGTGACCCGTTCTGGCGCCGACTCGGACTCATCGTGGTGGTGGGCGCTCTCGTGGCGCCGGTGGCCTGGGCATTGCGCGGCGACGGTGATGCGGTGTCCGTGCAGGAGACCGGTGGAGCAGCCGCCATCGTGCAGATGGACACCGCGAGGGAGACGCTCGACCCGACCGCACCTTCTTCGGATGCAGCACCCCAATCCGTGGCCTCGGCTCCCGTGGTCACGAACGCTCCGACTACCTCGGTCGCGACCAGCCGACTGTGCCCGCAGAAGTACACGGTGCAGCCGGGCGACTCGTGGTTCGGCATCGCCGAACGGGCCGGTGTGTCACCCGGATTGATCGCTGGTTCGAACGGCGCAACGTTGAAGTCGCGTCTCAACCCGGGTCAGGAGATCTGTTTGCCACCGGGTGCGAGCGTTCCACCGACGACCGAGGCCACGCGCGAACCCCCCGAGGTCTCCACTCGAACCGCACCGTCGTGTGGTTTGTCGTACGTGGTGCAGCGCGGCGACTCGTGGTTCGGCATCGCCAAGCGTGCAGGTGTGAAAGCAGGGCCGCTCGCGTCGGTCAACGGTAAGACGATTCAGTCGCCTCTGAAAGTTGGCCAGACGATCTGTTTGCCCGAGGGAGCGAAACGTCCCGCTACCACGACGGCTCCAACGACTTCGCCGGCCGCCTCGTCAGCGAGTGGTTCGGCGGCGGTCAACTCGAACGACATGCGCAACGTGCCGTACAACCCGGCGCAGTTGTATTCGCGCGATGAAGTCGCGCAGATCATTCGCGACGTGTGGCCCGACCATCTCGAGAACGACGCGATGTTCGTCGCGCAGCGCGAGAGCAAGTTCAACCCGGGTTCTCGCAGCGCGTGTTGCATCGGTGTGTTCCAGATCAACTGGTCGGCCCACAAGAGGTGGCTCGCGGGTCAGGGCATCACCGATCCGGCTCAGTTGTTCGACCCCGTCACCAACGCCCGCATGGCTCTCATCACCTGGGAGAGGGCGGGCTCGTGGAAGCCCTGGTGCACCCGTTCGTGGTGCCCCACCAGTTGACGACGAGCCCACCTCGAGATCCTGGTCAGGGCCAGGTTTCGGCCTCGCCCACGGCCCCGTACACTCAAGGGCGCAAGCGCTCGTAGCTCAATGGATAGAGCATTTGACTACGGATCAAAAGGTTAGGGGTTCGAGTCCCTTCGAGCGCGCCAGCGAGCCAGCCGCGGCACTTGCCGTCGAGCAATCCAGCGGAACACTCGGCCGCTTCCGTTGTCGATCAACGCGCGATCCACG
>VERK01000305.1 GCA_018882725.1 Actinomycetota bacterium
GGCCCGTGACGAGACCATCACGTTGATAGGCCGGAGGTGGAAGCGTGGTAACACGTGTAGCCGACCGGTACTAATCGGCCGAGGGCTTGGTTAAACAGCTCGTGCTTGCTCTGGAGTTGTCAGGGAGTCATTCCCGACGACACAAGATTTCCGGTGGCCATAGCGACGGTGACACACCCGTTCCCATTCCGAACACGGCAGTTAAGCCCGTCTGCGCCGATGGTACTTGGGGGTAGACCCCCTGGGAGAGTAGGTCGCTGCCGGAATTAGTCGAAGCAGAACCCCGATCGCGCGAGCGGTCGGGGTTCTGTGCTTTCCGGGCTCGAATTCTCACGCGTCTCTTACCGAAACTCTTCGTTCGTGAGAACCGGACTCGGTACGGTCGAAACGTGAACACGTTCCTCGGTCTTCCCGCTCATCCGCTCTTCGTGCATCTCCCGGTGGTGCTGATCCCGCTGGGTTTCATCGGCGCACTCTTCATGCTCGCCCGCCCCGCGTGGTGGCAGCGTTTCGCATGGCCGACGGTGATCGTCACGGCGGTGGGCACCCTCGGTGCGATCTTGGCCGCCAACAGTGGCGAAGCGCTCGAGGAAGCAGTTCGTGATCGCAGTGTTCGGGCCTTGGTGCGCGAGCACGTGGAGGCCGGCGACATGGCCCGCGGTGCGTCCATCGTCTTTCTCATCGTGATGCTGGTTGTTGTGTTCGCGCCACGTTTCGTGAAAACGATCGCGGCCAAGAAATGGTGGCGTCCGTTGGTGATCGTGGCCGTGGTGGCGAGTGGAGCATTCTCCAGTTGGGCGATGTACGACGCGGGTCACTCGGGTGCCAAGTCGGTTTGGAACGAGGTCAAGGTGATCGGCGAGGGCGACGGCGACTGATCAGCCGGTGTAGCTGGCCACCACATCGGGGTGGTTCACCACGTCGGCCGGCGTGCCGTTGGCGATCACCCGGCCGAGATTCATCGCCACCAATCGATCGCACACCCGGGTGAGAACCGGCAGGTCGTGTTCGATGATCACGATGCCAACGCCGGTGCGTTCGCGCCAGGCCAAGACGCTGTCGCCGAAGTTCTCGCGCTCGGTGCTCGACAGACCCGCCGTTGGCTCGTCGAGCAAGACGAGGGTGGGTGACGACGCGAAGGCACAAGTCATCTCGAGGACGCGGCGCAGTCCGGTGGGAAGAGATCCGACCTGAACGTTGCGATACTGCGCGATGCCGAACTCATCGAGGAGTTGGCGCGCACGATTCTCGTCGTGGCTCGAACCAAGCGCCACCAGAACGGTTTCGAGAACGGTGAGACTCGGGAACAACTGCGCCGACTGGAACGAGCGAGCGATGCCGAGTCGGGCCCGGGCGGTGGGTCCGAGTCTCGAGACGTCACGGCCGCAGAAGATCACGCGTCCGGACTGCGGGCGAGTGAATCCGGAGACGATTTCGAAGAGGGTCGTCTTGCCGGCTCCGTTGGGGCCGATGAGGCCGACGATCTCACCGGCATCGACGGTGAGTGATGCGTCTTCGACGGCTGTGATCGATCCGAAACGACGAGTGACCGTCTCGACGTCGAGCAAACGCCCGCTCGGACGTTGTGAGCTGAACGGTTCGCGCTCGAGATGGGCTTCGTGCACTTCTTCGTTCACGGCGGTGGAGCGCATCCGATTGCGAATGGCCTCGAAGAGCCCGGTGATGCCACGCGGCTGCTGTGTGACGAGAATCAGCCAGATTCCGGCTATGCCGGCACGCGCTTCGGCCGGCGGTTGGAGGAAAAAGGGCAGACCAACGAGATATGCCGCACCCAGCACCGGTCCGATGAGTGATCCGAGTCCGCCGATCACCGCCACGGTGACGGCATCGATGGACAGTGCGACCGGGAAGTTGGCTGATGACAACGACGTGTAGGCGTGGGCGTAGAT
>VERK01000093.1 GCA_018882725.1 Actinomycetota bacterium
CGTTTATCCCTTCTACACCATTCCACCGGAGGATGAATCGTGAGCTTCCCGCGTCCCGATCTCGACGATCGCCGCTTCCAAGACCTCGTCGACGAGGCCAAGCGGATGATCCCCAAGTTCCTCCCCGAGTGGACGAACCACAACGTGTCCGACCCGGGCGTCGCTCTCATCGAGCTGTTCGCGTGGATGACCGAGTTGACGCTGTATCGCCTCAATCGCGTTCCCGACCGGATCTACACGTCGTTCCTCGATCTGGTGGGGATCAGCCCTTACCCGGCTGCCGCCGCTCGGGCCGACGTCGCGTTCGTGTTCTCCACAGTCCCGGAAGAGACCGTGATCGTGCCCGCCGGCAGCGAGGTGTCCACCACCGGTGACGACCCGGTGGTGTTCTCGACGCTCGTCGATCTCACCGTTCTTCAACCGAACGTCGCGTACACCTGGACTCTCGCCAGCGACGGGTCCGGTCAGCCCGACGAAGGTCGCATCAAAGACGTGCAGCAAGATCTCGTGCTCGAGAACGAAGTCGTGCGCGTCTTCGCCAGCGACCCGGTCGAACCGGGTGATGCGTTCTACATCGGGTTCCGCGATCCACTCGGTGGGTACATGTTGCGGGTCGATGTGGAAGCCGATGTGGAAGGCATCGGCGTCAACCCCAATGATCCACCGCTCACGTGGGAGGTCTGGACGAGCGAAGGCTGGTTGGCCTGCACGATCCAGAGTGACACCACCGGTGGCCTCAATCGAAACGGAAGCATCCATCTCATCGTTCCGTCCGGCCACCTTCCTCTCACCGTGGGTGTCGAACGCGCGTACTGGCTTCGGCTACGACTGCTCGCGCCCGGCCCCGATCAGGCTCCGTACCGCACATCGCCACTCATTCGCACCGTTCAAGTGCATGCCGTGGGCGGCACCGTGGGCGCCGAGCACGCCGAACCGTTCGGGGAAGAATTCATCGGAGTGGCGTCGGGTCTACCCGGTCAATCTTTCCCGATCCAGACGTCGCCGATCCTTCCGCGACGCACGAACGAACGAGTCGAGTTGCGCTTCGCCGAGGTCAACGAACCCTGGACCGAAGTACCCAACTTCTCGCGTTCCAATGAGAACGATCGACACTTCACGTGGGACAGCGTGTCGGGAATGGTGTCGTTCGGTCCGCGCGTTCGTCAGCCCGATGGTCGCTTCGTGCAGTACGGAGCGATTCCACCAGCCGGGGCCGCGGTATGGGTCACCGGGTACCGCCGCGGTGGCGGCGCTCGTGGCAACGTGGGTCCCGGCTCGCTCTCGGTTCTGCGGTCAGCCGTTCCGTACGTCGATCGCGTGACCAATCCACGTCCGGCCACCGGTGGCATCGACGCCGAAACGCTCGACAACGCCAAGGTGCGAGCTCCGCTCACCCTCGTGTCGGGTGGCCGAGCGGTGACCGCCGGCGACCACGAACGACTCGCTCTCGAAGCCACCCCGCGCGTGAGTCGCGCGCTCTGCGTTCCGCCGACCGAAGTCGGTCAGCCGACGCGTCTGTTGATCGTTCCCGACCCGGGTCGACCCGCCGATGCGGTTCAGATCGACGACATGGCACTCGACGACGAACTGTTCGCTCAGTTGAGCGAGTTCCTCGAACCTCGCCGCTTGGTCGGCACCTCGCTCGAGCTCGGCACTCCGAAGTACCTCGGCGTCTCTGTCGCCGCCGCGGTGCGCATTCTTCCCGGACGCGCACCCGCCGCAGTGAAGCAGCGCTGCCTCGACGCCATCGCCACCTACCTGTCACCGACACAGGGTGGACCCAACGGAGACGGCTGGCCCTTCGGACTCGATCTCACGTCGGGTGCCGTGGCCAATGTGCTCGGCGAAGTGGCTGGTGTCGAACAAGTGGAGGAAGTCATCTTGTTCGAGGCCGACCTGCGCAACGAGCGCCGTGTCGGACCGGGTTCCGACACCATTCGCCTCGAACAGCACGGCCTGCCGTTGTCGTACAAACCACAGGTGGTGGTGCGATGAGTCGCCAGGAGGGCTGGCTCGTCCGCCGACTTCCCGTCGGCATGCAAGACGACTGGGTGATGGCTCGCCTCCTCACCATCCTCGAGAACGTGGCCGAGACGGTTCAAGTGCAGGCCGACCAGATTCCGCTGTTGGCCGACCCGACCGTCACCCCCGATGCCCTCCTCTCGTGGCTGGGCCGGTTCGTGGACGCCCCCGACACCGAAACCCTGCCCTCGGCCGAACGTCGCGATCTCCTGGCCCAGGTCGGTTCGTTGATCCTGCGCAAAGGCACCCAGCACCACCTCGAGACGCTCGTCCGTCCGTTCGTCAGCGAGCCCCTCGAAATCGTCGACGACGGCGGGATCTATCGCGAGGGCGAGGCCCGGCCGACCTCGGGCAAGGTCACGGTCCGAACCGCCGGCATCACCCACGGCACCCCCTCCGACCTGCTGAAATTGGTCCGGAGCATCACTCCGGCGCACTGCCTCGTCGAGGTCGAGGTAGCCGGCGAGCTCGTCACGGCGGAGGAACGATGAGCAGGATCCTGTGTCCCAACTGCGGGACCGAGAACGAAGACCCGCAGGGTGCTCGTGTCTCGACGGCCTTCTGCCCCACCTGCGACTTTCCGCTCTTCTTCCAACGCGGCGTGGCGCATCACGTCGACGACGATGCGGAAACCGCTCGCAACCGACTGCCCGGGGTGGCTGGCATCGATCGTCGGGCGTGGATCCCGTGCCCAGCCTGCGGCGAACTGAATCCCCGTGACGGCGAGAACTGCCTGCGATGCGGCGCATCTCTGGCCCCGCCGGTACCAGAAGAAGAACCCATTCCCGAGGGTGCCATCGTCGTCATTCGCGAAGTGTTGGTCCCCGCTGAGCCCGAGCGTCGTTGGCCGTGGATGATCCTGTGCGGCGCCATCGGCTCGGTTGTCACCGTCGCCGCGTATCTTTTGGCCACCTGGATCTGGTGACGCGATGCTCCACTTGCTCGACGACACCATCGAGGCTCATCTGCGCAAGGTCGTTCCGCTCGACAAGTCGATTGCGGTCTCCTTCGCGATACCCGACCGTGAGTGGAGCACCGGACTCACCCGTCCCACAGTGAACGCTCACCTCTGGGACATTCGTCGCGAAGACAAGCGCAGCGTGGGTGGAGTCGAACTCGTGAGCGAGGGTGACAAGAAAACACGTCGACTCACTCTTCCGAGAATTCGCGTGAGTTACTTCATCACCACCTGGACCGGAGATCTGCGCGACGAACACGTCCTCCTCGGTCGACTTCTGCAGGGCCTGTTGCGTTCGCGTCGCCTCGACCCCGAGGTGATTCCTCCTGAGTTCTCGTCGTTGGGCGCACCCCTCGAGATTTCGGTTGGTGCATCCGAAACGAGCGTCGCACGGGAGTTCTGGGGCGCGATCGATGGCCGCTATCGACCCGGAATCGACTTGCAGATCGTGATGCCGGTCGACGTCGGCCTCGGCACCCAGGCCGGCCCTCCCACCGAAGTCATCGATGTACGCACATCCGACGTCAATCAGCCCACACGTCAATCCGAACGCGTTCGCTCGTATGTCGAGGAGCGGCCGAACGGGAGCAGTTCGGGATGAGAGCTCGTCTCACCGCTCAGCAATACGGCGCCTTCGTGGGCGTTCCCTTCGAGATCATCGTCCAAGTCCAGAACGACGAGGAGACGATCAAAGAGGTGTTCGCCCGTCCGGCGTTCATTCCGACCGAGGCGTACTCGTCCCGCCCGCTCGTCGTATCGCTGTTCCCCGGTGAGACCGCCGACATCCAACTCGAAATCACACTGCCCCGCGAGACCCCGGCCGGGCTCTATCAACTCCCGATCGAGATCAACGACGAGAACGGTCAGGTCGGCTCACTCACGGCCAACATCCAAGTCGCACCGCACGACGAACTGTCGGTCTCGATCGCACCCAAGGTCGTTCTTGGAGGCGGGCAAACTTCGTTCATCGTCACGGCCACCAATCGTGGCAACCGACCGACTGGTGTGAGCGTCACTGCCGGCGACACCGACCGTGCCCTCAAGTACGTGATCGAACCCAAGCGAGCGCAGCTCGAGGGCGGACAAGCGCTCGCCTTCCGCGTCAACGCCAGGGGCAAGCGTCCGCTCACCGGCAATCCGGTGCCGCGGGCCATTCAGATCGACGTGACCACTCGCTCGTCCACCGAGAGCGACACCGTCACCTTCACGCAGAAGCCGCGGTTGAGCCGCGGCCTGCTCACCGCGGCCGTCCTTCTCTCCATCATCGTCATTTGGGCACTGGTGTTCTCGGCCGGCTTCCGCGCTGCGTTGGCCGGACAACAGGCGAAGAAGGCGGTGTCCACATCGTGGATCGAAGGCGCCAAACCTGACCCGTCGGTCTCGATCGGATCGATTCAGGCCAAGATCGTCGCCACATCAGATGGCCGTCCATTGCCACGGCTCATCCTCACGGCCACTCCCATCGATAGCGGACGTCCACCGATCGCGGGCTCGAGCGATCAAGACGGTGTGGTTCTCCTCGCCGGGCTCGCTCCGGGCCGCTACGACCTCGAGGTCTCAGGAGCGGGATACGAGTCGAAGAAAGTTCCCTTCGATCAGCGCGTGGTGCCAGCCGACGACCCGATCGTTCTCGACGACATTCAGATCGAAGGCGAACCCGCATCGATCAGCGGTGCGATCTCCGGTGGAGATCCGCCTCCGATCACGACGATCGAAGCACGACTCTTGATCAACGACTCGCCATCCGACACGGTGGTCAAAGCCGAGTCGGACGCCAGTGGTTCGTTCACCATCGCGGGACTCGCCTCGCCCGGTCGCTATCGACTCACGTTCAACGCGCCCGGCTTCGAACCGCTGCAGTTGTTCCAAGAGGTGTCAGCGGGCGAGGCCGTCGCAATTCCGACGGTCAAGTTGCAGGCCGGACCGGGTTCGATCACCGGCCTCGTCGTCGATCAGACCGGAACGCCGCTCGGTGGTGTCGCGATCACCGCGACGGCTGGTTCAGATGCCGTGTCGTCCACGACTCCCACCACTGGCACCGATGTCGGAACCTTCGTACTCGGTGAACTCCGGTCACCAGCCACCTACCTCGTGCAGATCTCCCTCGAGGGATACGGCACACAGACGCTCACCGTGAAGGTGGGCCCGGGTGAAGCCGTGGTACTTCCCAACAGCATCGTTCTGAGTCGTGGCACCGGTGTGGTGCGTGGCGCAATCAAGGACAACAAGGGTGTTGCCCTCGGAGGCGTGGCCATCACCGCGAGCAACGGTGCGGTCGTCGGCCAGACGATCTCCGTCGACGCCGGTGGTGCGTATTCGCTCGCCGGACTCCCCGCTCCGGGCAACTACGTGTTGACCTTCAGCAAGGAGGGCTACATCACCGAGACCGTGGCCGTGTCGCTGAACGCCGCGAGTGGCGCCGCCACGGTCAATGTCACCCTCGATCGAGCACTCAGTTCGATCACCGGAGTCGTTCGATCGACCGGCACCACACCACTGCCTGGTGTCACGATCGTGGCGACCAACGGCGACGCCTCGCTCGCCACCCTCTCAACCGACCCGTCGGGCGCATTCCGCCTCGACAATCTGTTCGCCGGCTGGTGGACGTTCACCTTCTCGCTCACCGGCTACGCCGACAACGTCGTGCTCGTCCAAGTGACGACCGTCGACCAAGACCTCGGCACGGTGACGATGAGGCTGTCGTCCTGATGAGGCTGGTGCCCTGATGAGCCTGCGCGCGAGTATCGAACCCACGCGCACCGCGGCCTACGCCGGCATCCCGGTTCAGGCCACCGTGAACGTGGCGAACACCGCAGGGCTCGTGGATGCCTTCGACATCCGCATTCTGGGCGTCGACCGCGACTGGGTCCGTTGCACCCCCGAGCGTCTGCAGCTGTTCCCTGAAACATCGGGGTCGTTCGAACTCCAGATCGACTTGCCCGACGACTTTCCATCCGGCATGCGAATCCTCACCATCCAGATTCGTAGCGAACTCAAACCCGAGCACCCGACACTGCTCACGTTGACTCTCGATGTCGACGCGCGGCCGCGCCTCAACGTCCAGGTTCACCCCATCCAAGTGGTGGGCGGCAACAAGGGCGAGTTCGCGGTCACCGTCGAGAACCTCGGGAACACCGAGTCGACGGCCCGACTCACCATGACCGACCCCGAAGCTTTGGTTCGCGGCATCTTCGACCGCCCCGAGATCGATGTCCCGCCGGGTGAACAACGGAGCACGCCGCTTCGCGTCACGGGCAAGCGACCGATCGCCGGGGCGCCGATGGTTCGCAGTTTGTCCATCGGAGTCGACGGCGGCATGCCGGGCAGCGAGCAACTCGTCACGTTCGTTCAGACGCCGCGCGTGTCGCGGCTGATGTTCTCCTTCATCGGTCTCCTCGTCGCCGCGTCCATCTTCGGCATCGTCTTCTCCCGAAATTTGCAGAACGTCGTCGATGCCACCACCACCGATGACAAAGTTCTCGAACAGGCATTCGGCGCCGCCGACCCGAACGCCGGGTTCGCCCCAGCGACCATCGTCGGCGCCGTCGTGGCACGATCCTCCAAAACCGGCATCGCCGGGGCGACGGTCGAGGTCTACCTCAGTGCGGTCCCCGATCGACCCATTCGATCGGTTGCCACCGCCGAGGACGGGACCTTCGTCGTCGACAACCTCGGACCGGGCCCGTTCCGGCTGCGGGCAGTCGCGGCCGGGTACGACAGTCGCTGGTTCGGTGATGTGGCCGCGTTCGAGAACTCCCCTGATGTCGGCCTGACCGACGGCGAGAAGTGAGAAGCCGTCGACATGCTCCTCGGTGGACAACCAGCCACCGTCAAGGGAGTCGTCGTCGGAGGATTGGTCGAAGGCGCCAATGTCGATCTCATCGTCCCCGCCTCGGTCACGGGCGGAATCAATGACGCCGTGATCGGCAGCTTCCCCGTTCCCGACACCGGCGTCTTCGAGTTCACCAATGTTCCCGCCCCCGGCACGTACACCTTGCGTGTTCGCAAGACCGGCTCGATCACCACTCAGTTGTCGATCCAATTGGCCGGTGGAGAAGTTCGCTCGGGCATCACGGTGCAGTTGCGGGCCGGTGACGGACAAATCGACGGAACGATCATCGGGCCCAACGGCCCACTCGGTGCCGCAACGATCACCGTCACATCGCCCGACCTGACGGTCGCGACCTTGTCGCTGACCACCGGAACAGTTGGTTCTTTCGTCATTCCCGATCTGTTGACTCCCGCGAGTTACGCAGTCTCGGTGTCTCTACCCGGATACGCCACGAAGTCGCTCACCGTGTCATTGGCCAGTGGTCAGCAAGTGAACGGACTCAACATCGTGCTCGAACCGGCCACGGGTTCGATCAGCGGTCTGGTCAAGGATTCGACCGGCGCCGCAATAGGTGGAGTCCCGATCACGGCATCAGACGGCGAGAACGTCTACTCGACCACGAGCATCAGCGTCGACGACCCGTCCACGACCACCCTCAACGAGATCGGCACGTTCTCCTTGTCGAGCGTTCCGGCACCCGGCATCTACACGGTGTCGATCGGCGGCAACGGATTCGCTCCCGTGGTCCGCAACGTGGTCCTCGGCCCCGGAACTCTCAACACACAACTCAACGTCGACCTGGTGGCTTCCACCGGTCGCGTGAGCGGCCGAGTCACCGATGCTTCCGGTGCAGTTGGCGGAGTGACGGTGAAGGTGAGCAGTGGCCTCGTCACCCGCACCACCACCACTGCGTCGTCGTGCCCGCCCAGCGTCACCGACTGCATCGGTCGGTACCGTCTCGACGGACTCGCGCCGGGCGCGTACACCATCACGTTCTCGCGCACCGGCTCAGAGCCGGCAGCTCGTCAGATCGTCGTCGTGGCCGGTGGTGCCGTCACCGCCGATGTCGTGTTGCGCCCCCGCGCGGGCATCACCGTGTACGTGTGCACGACCGTCACGGCCACGTCTCCCACGGGCTGCACGGCGGGAGCAAAGTCGGGCTACCAGGTGCGAATCTGGAAAGAAGCCCTGTATCCGGGTGGCTCACCGTTGGGTGCCCTGCTGACCTCGGCCACCGGAGCAGTCACGTTCAGCAACCTCGATGCTCCGACGCGTTACGTGATCGAAGTGTCGGCGGTGGCTGGTGATCCGCCGATCACCTCACGAATCGTGTCGCTGGGCGCCAGCGAAACTCTCAGCGTCGGAATCGCCGTTCCATGACCGTGGGCCTGATTCGTCTCACGCTGCCCGAGCGGATCCTGGC